>NZ_JBFUFQ010000027.1:0-45364 GCF_056403355.1 Rhizobacter sp. P2_H3
ATGCATGACCGCATTGAACACCCGTCGCTTCCTGCAAACGGCCGGCCTGGCCGTCGCCGGCCTGCTGCTCGCTGCCTGCAGCAAGCAGGAGCCCACCGCCGCCGCACCGGCCGCCTCGGCACCGGCCGTCGTCGCCTCCGCACCGGCCCCGGCGCCCGCCAAGGTCTACGCCGTCGGCACCGACGCCGCCTACGCACCGTTCGAATCGCAGAACGAGAAGGGCGAGATCGTCGGCTTCGACATCGACGTCGTCACCGCCATCGCGAAGAAGGCCGGCATCGAGGTGAAGTTCACCAACACGCCGTGGGAAGGCATCTTCAACACGCTCGGCCAGGGCGACCGCGACCTGCTGGTCTCGGCCATCACCATCACCGACGAGCGCAAGCAGACGATGGACTTCGCCGGCCCCTACTTCGACGCGCAGCAGCTGATCGCCGTCAAGAAGACCTCGAAGATCTCGAAGTTCGACGACCTGAAGAAGCTGAAGGTCGGCGTGCAGACCGGCACCACCGGTGACGAGGTCGTCAGCAAGCTGCAGGGCAAGACCAGCACCAACATCAAGCGCTTCGAGTCGACCCCGCTCGCGCTGAAGGAGCTGGAAGCCGGCGGCGTCGACGCGGTCGTGGCCGACAACGGCGTGGTCATCAACTACGTCGCCAACAATGCCGACAGCAAGTTCAAGACGGTCGCCGACAAGGCCTTCGCGCCCGAGCAATACGGCATCGCCGTCAAGAAGGGCAACGCCGAGCTGCTCGACAAGCTGAACAAGGGCCTGGCCGACATCAAGGCCGACGGCACCTACGACCAGATCTACGCGAAGTACTTCGGCGCCCCGGCTGCGGCCGCGCCGGCCGCTTCGGCTGCCTCGAAGTAAACCCGCGCCGAGCCGGTCATGGATTTGCGCTGGGGCATTCTGGCCGGCTACGGGCCGCTCTTCCTGTCGGGCCTGTGGACGACGATCCTGCTGACGCTGATCGCGATCGGCGCCGGGCTGCTGCTCGGCGTCGCCCTCGGGCTGGTCAGCAGCTCGCGCGATGCGCCGCCGCCGAAGTCGGCGCCGGCGCGCTGGTTCCTGGCCGGGCTGCGCTCGCTCACGCTGGCCTACGTGACCTTCTTCCGCGGCACGCCGCTGTTCGTGCAGATCCTGCTGGTGCATTTCGCGCTGATGCCGGCGCTGATCCACCCGGACGGCGGGCTGCTGCTCAGCGGCGAGGCGGCGCGCGAGTTCCGCCAGAACCACGGCGCGTTCTTCTCCGGCGCGCTCGCGCTGACGCTGAACGCCGGCGCCTACATCTCCGAGATCTTCCGCGCCGGCATCCAGAGCATCCACCTCGGGCAGACCCAGGCCGCCTACAGCCTGGGCTTCACGCACCCGCAGGCGATGCGCTTCATCGTGCTGCCGCAGGCCTTCCGCCGCATGATGCCGGCGCTGGTCAACGAGGGCATCACGCTCATCAAGGACTCGTCGCTGGTGTCGGCGATCGGCCTGGCCGAGCTGGCGCTGGCCGCCCGCACCGTGGCCGGCACCTACTCCCGCTACTGGGAGCCCTACCTCGCGATTTCGGCGCTGTACCTCGTGCTGACCCTGCTGCTCTCGATGCTGGCCAAAYGCCTCGAGGCCCCGGCTCACCTGCGCGGGCGCTGAGCGCTGCGGCTTCGGCCGCGCGTCAATGTCGTTTGATGACAACGTTTCGGGCGGCGTTTCGCGTGTTCGAGCCTTCGGTTTTCCATATCGAAGCCTCCGCCGCATAACATTTGCGTCTTGCACCTTCAAGACAAAAGCAATGGGTGCAGCAGATACACGCCATCCCCAACCCCAAGGAAAGCATCCATGAAACGCTCCCTCATCGTCGCCGCCGTGGCCACCGTTGCCGCCGGCGCCTCGTTCGCACAAAGCAGCGTCACCATCTACGGCCGCCTGAACGACTCGATCGAAAACCAGAAGACCGGCGACGTCAAGAAGACCGTGCTGCAGAACAATGCATCGCGTATCGGCTTCAAGGGCGTCGAAGACCTGGGCGGCGGCCTGAAGGCCGGCTTCCAGCTGGAACACGGCTTCAACGCCGACAACGGCACGCAAAGCCAGACCGCCTTCTGGGCCCGCCAGTCGGAAGTGTTCCTGCAAAGCGCCGCGCTGGGCACGATCCGCCTGGGCAACTTCACGAGCGAGTCGTACTACGCGACGGCCGACTACGTGAGCATGCACAACCACGACACCGGCACCTCGTCGGACGCGCTGTACAACTACGTCATGCGCGACACGAACAAGGTCGCTTACCGCGCCCCCGAGTTCGTGAAGAACCTGTCGCTGGAAGCCGCCGTGTCGGCACCGGAAGGTGCTGCGGGTGCCGAGAAGGCCTATGACTTCGCCGCCAACTACTCGGTCGGCGACCTGGCCCTGGGTGCCGGCTTCTCGAAGAACAAGGATGACAAGCAGTTCGGCGTTCGCGCGCTGTACACGCTGGGCGCCTTCACGTTCGGCGGCTACTACCAGCGCGCCGAGCTGGGCACCAGCTTCGCTCCGAACGACGGCAAGATCAACGTCGTCCGCCTGTCGGGCATGTACGCTGTCGGCGCTTCGGAATTCCACCTGAACTTCGGCCTGGCCGGCAAGGTCGACGGCAACGGCGACACCGATGCCAAGCAAGCCACCGTGGCCTACAACTACAACCTGAGCAAGCGCACCAAGGTCTACACCTTCTACACGAAGGTCGACAACAAGGCCAAGGCTGCTTACTCTGTCGCCAAGGCCGGCGACGACTTCAGCTCGTTCGCTGTCGGCATCCGCCACAACTTCTGATCCTTGCTCCCGCAAGGTCGAAGCCGAAAGGCCGGTCGAAAGACCGGCCTTTTTTGCTTTCAGCCCAGGAAGTAGCGCTTCAGGCCGGCCAGCACCATCTCGACGGCGATCGCCGTCAGCACCAGCCCCATCAGCTTCTCGATCGCCGAGACGACCGAGTCGCCCAGCAGCCGGCGGATGCGGTCGCACAGCATCAGCACCACGCCCGACACCGCCATCGCCGCGGTCAGCGCCGCCACCCAGTCGAGCAGGCGATCCGGCTGGCGCGAGGCCAGCAGCAGCACGGTGGCCATCGCCGACGGCCCCGCCAGCAGCGGCACCGCGAGCGGGAAGATCAGCGGCTCCCGGCCCTCGGTCGTGCCGTACACGCCGCCTTCGTGGCTGAAGATCATCCGGATCGCGACCATCAGCAGGATCACGCCGCCGGCCACTTCGAGCGAACGCTCCGACAGGTGCATCACCCGCAGGAAGCCGTTGCCGAAGAACATGAAGAAGAACAGCACGCCGAACGCGATGCCCACCTCGCGCATCGCGACCCAGCGCCGCCGGTGCTTCGGCACCTCGCGCATGATCGGGATGAAGATCGGCAGGCTGCCCAGCGGATCGAGCACCAGCAGCAGCAGGACGAAGGCCGACAGGAAACTGTGGTCCATGCTCAGCGGCCTCGCCAGAAGAGGGCGTCCAGCTCCTTCATCGTGATCTGCCGCCAGGTCGGCCGGCCGTGGTTGCACTGGTCGGAGCGCTCGGTGCGCTCCATGTCGCGCAGCAGCGCATTCATCTCGTCGATCGTCAGCTGCCGGTTCGCACGCACCGCGCCGTGGCAGGCCATCGTCGACAGCAGCTCGTCCTGCGCGCGCTGGATCACGCTGCTGGCGTCGTACTGCGACAACTCGGCCAGCACGCTGCGTGCGAGCTCGACCACGTCGCCGCCGACGAGCGCCGCCGGCTGCGAACGCACCGCCAGCGTCGTGGCCGACAGCGCCGAGACATCCAGCCCCAGCGTGCGCAGGTTGTCGGCTTGCGCCTGCGCGGTCGCGATCTCCTGCGCGGTGGCGGCGAAGGTGGCCGGGATCAGCAGCGGCTGGCTCTCGATCGCCGCGCTGCCGAGGCTGGCCTTCAGGCGCTCGTAGACGATGCGTTCGTGCGCCGCATGCATGTCGACGACCACCAGGCCGTGGCTGTTCTCGGCCAGCACGAACACGCCGCCGATCTGCGCGACGGCACGGCCGAGCGGCCATTCGTCGCGCTGGAAATCGATGGCGGATGCTGCCGAGGCTGGCACCGGGGACGGTGCCGCAGCGAGCGGCGCAGGGCGCGCGGCCGGTGCCGGTTCACCACCGCCCCACAGCGTCGCCACCTGCTGCAACCCGAGCGCACCCTGCACCTGCGGGCGCATCGGCTGTGGCGAGAAGCCGCCACCGCCGAACGACGACGGACGCGCCGCCGGCACGGCCGCATACCCGGCCAGGTGCTCCGACGCGAGCAGCACGCCCGCCACGCCGCCGGCCTCGTCACCCGCCGCCGAGGCGGCACGCGGTGCGGCCAGCGCGCCCTCCACCGCCCGCCGCACCGCCTGGTGCACCTCGCGCGAATCGCGGAAGCGCACCTCGATCTTGGTCGGGTGCACGTTCACGTCGACGCGGTCGGGCGCGATCTCGATGAACAGCACATACGCCGGCTGGCGCCCGCCGTGCAGCACGTCTTCGTAGGCGGAGCGCACGCCGTGGGCGATCAGCTTGTCGCGCACGTAGCGGCCGTTGACATACACGTACTGCTGGTCGGCGCGGGCACGGGCCGCGGCCGGCGTGCCGGCGCGCCCGGTGATGCGCATCGGCCCCGCCTCCAGCATCACCTCGCAGCTCTGCTCGACGAACTCGTCGCCCATCACGTCGCGCACGCGCTGCGCCTGCGTCGCGCGGCGCCATTGCTGGGACAGCTTGCCTTCGTGCCAGACCGCGAAGCCGGCGTCGGGCCGGGCCAGCGCATGGCGGCGCACCGCATCGAGGCAGTGCGCGAACTCGGTGGCGTCGGTCTTCAGGAACTTGCGGCGCGCCGGCGTGCTGAAGAACAGCTCGCGCACCTCGACGCTGGTGCCGATGCCGCGTGCCGCCGGCACCAGCTCGCCGGAACGCGCATCGATGCGCTGCGCATGCGGCGCGCCCTCGGTGCGGCTCGCGATGGCGAGTTCGGCGACCGACGAAATGGCCGCCAGCGCCTCGCCGCGGAACCCCATCGTCACGACGCCCTCCAGTTCGGCCAGCGACGCGATCTTGCTGGTGGCATGCCGGCGCAGCGCGAGCGGCAGCTCGTCGCTCGGGATGCCCTGCCCGTCGTCCTCGACCAGGATGCTGCGCACGCCGCCGGCCACCAGCTTCACGGTGATCTCGCGGCCGCCGGCGTCGAGCGCGTTGTCGACCAGCTCGCGCACCACCGAGGCCGGCCGCTCGACCACCTCGCCGGCGGCGATCTGGCTGATCAGTTCGTCGGGCAGCTCGCGGATCGGACGGCGTGGGGCGGGCTGCAAAAGGGCATTCATCGGGGAATTGTAGGAGGCTCGCGACGGGTCGTGATAATCCGCCGATGCACGACCTGACCCTCCTGATMACCCTGGCCGGCGGCCTGGCCTTTGCACTGGTCTTCGGGGCGCTGACGCGCCGCATCGGCCTGTCGACACTGGTCGGCTACATGCTCGCGGGCATCGTCGTGGGGCCGTTCACGCCGGGTTTCGTGGCCGATGCGGGCCTCGCCTCGCAGCTCGCCGAGATCGGCGTGATCCTGCTGATGTTCGGTGTCGGCATGCACTTCCACCCGCAGGAGCTGCTGCGGGTGTGGAAGCTCGCGGTGCCGGGCGCGATCGGGCAGAGCCTGGTGGCCGGCGTGGCCGGCTGGGCGCTGGCGCGCGGCTTCGGCTGGTCGCATGCGGCCGGCGCGATCTTCGGCATGGCGCTGGCGGTGGCCAGCACGGTGGTGCTGATGCGCATGCTGGTCGAGCAGAACCGGCTCGCGAGCCGCGACGGCCATGTCGCGGTCGGCTGGCTGATCGTCGAGGATCTGTTCACCGTCGGCGCGCTGGTGGTGCTGCCGCTGCTCGCGCCGCCGGCCGCAGGCGCCAGCGGTGCGACGCAATCGCTGGGCATGGCGCTGCTGATGGCGCTCGGCAAGGTCGTCGTGTTCGCGCTGCTGGTCGGCGTGGTCGGCACGCGCGTGGTCGGCCGGGTGCTCGAGAAGGTGGCCCGCACGCAGTCGTCGGAGCTTTTCACGCTGACGGTGTTCGTCGTCGCGCTGGGTGTCGCGGTGCTGGCGGCCGAGGTGTTCCACGTGTCGGTCGCGCTGGGCGCGTTCTTCGCCGGGCTGGTGGTCGGGCAGTCGCGCTTCGGCCCGCAGGCGGCGGCCGACATGGCGCCGTTCCGCGACGTGTTCTCGGCGCTGTTCTTCGTCTCGGTGGGGATGCTGTTCAACCCGGGCTTCATCGTGCAGCAGCCATGGATGGTGCTGGGCGTGCTCGCGATCGTGCTGGTGCTGAAGCCGCTGATCGCGGTGGCGATCGTCGGCGTGCTGCGCGAGCCCTCGCGCACCAGCGCGACGGTGGCGGTGGGCCTGGCACAGATCGGCGAGTTCTCGTTCATCCTCGCGAGCCTGGGGCTGTCGATCGGCGTGCTGCCGCGCGAGGCGATGGATGCGCTGGTGGTCGGCGCGATCGTCTCGATCGCGGTCAACCCGCTGCTGTTCCGCTGGATCGGCAAGCGGGTCGCGGAGCCGGATGCGGCGCATGTCGAAGCCACGGCCGCGCCGGTTGCCGAGGGAGGGCACACGGCGCCCGCCGTGCTGCTGTGCGGCTACGGCGCACTGGGGCGCCGCATCGCGGCGCGCTGCATCGAGGGCGGCATCGCGATCGCGGCCGTGCACCACGATCCGGACATCGAGGAGGTGCCCGGCATGACGCTGGTGTTCGGTGACCCGACCCGCGGCGAGGTGCTCGAGGCCGCCGGCATCGCCGACGCGCGGCTGCTGGTCGTTGCCGACCTGCTGCTGGGCGCCAAGATCCAGGTCTGCACGCAGGCGCGCCGGCTGAACCCGCGCATCGTGATCAGCGGTAGCGCGAACACCGATGCCGAGCGTGCCTGGCTGGAGGAGTTCGGCGCGCAGTTCGTCAGCGACGGGCGCGACGAACAGAGCGCGCAGATGGCGCGAGCGATCAAGACGCTGCTGTAGTTGCCACGGAGGCCGAGGTGGTCGCAAATTGCGACCACCGATAATCGCCGCCCATGGACATCGCCCACTTCATTCTCGACTTCATCCTGCACGTCGACGTGCACCTCGCGAACTTCGTCGCGGCCTATGGCACCTGGGTGTACGCGCTGCTGTTCCTGATCATCTTCGTCGAGACCGGCGTCGTCGTGATGCCCTTCCTGCCGGGCGACTCGCTGCTGTTCGTCGTCGGCGCGCTGTGTGCCAAGGGGCTGATGAGCCTGCCGCTGACGATCGGTCTGCTGGTGGCGGCCGCGATCCTGGGCAACCAGAGCAACTACACGATCGGCCGCTACTTCGGGCCACGCGTGTTCCAGTGGGAGAACTCGCGCTTCTTCAACAAGAAGGCCTTCGAGCAGGCCCATGCGTTCTACGAGAAGTACGGCGGCATCACGATCATCGCCGCGCGCTTCATGCCGTTCCTGCGCACTTTCGCGCCATTCGTCGCCGGCGTCGCGCAGATGACGCGCCGCAAGTTCACGCTGTACGACGTGTCGGGCGCGGTGCTGTGGGTCGGCGGCGTGACGCTGGCCGGCTACCTGTTCGGCAACATCCCGTGGGTCAAGGAGCACCTCGACAAGATCATCTGGGGGGCGATCCTGCTGCCGGGGCTGCTGGTGCTGTTCGGGGCGTGGAAAGCGCGGCGGGCCCAGACAGCGTGATTCACAGCTGGCGTTGCCTTGCGAGAGGCGGGTTCTTCGCGAAGTAGCGCCGGATCCCGGTGGTCAGCGCGTCGACCAGCTGCAGCTGGTACTGCGGGTCGCGCAGCTTGGCTTCTTCTTCCGGGTTCGAGATGAAGGCCGTCTCGACCAGGATCGACGGGATGTCGGGGGCCTTCAGCACCGCGAAGCCGGCCTGCTCGACGCTGCCCTTGTGCAGCTTGCCGACCTTGCCGATCTGGCCCAGCACCTCGCTGCCGAGCTTCATGCTGTCCTTGATCTGCGCGGTCGTGCTCATGTCGAGCATCGCGCGCAGCACCGCGGCGTCCTTGGCCTTGAAGTTGACGCCGCCCACCATGTCGGCAGCGTTCTCCTTGTCGGCCATCCAGCGCGCCGCCGAGCTGCTCGCGCCGTGCTGCGACAGCGCGAACACCGAGGCGCCGCGCGCCTTCGGCGTCAGGAAGGCATCGGCATGGATCGACACGAACAGGTCGGCCTGCACGCGCCGCGCCTTGCGCACCCGGTCCTGCAGCGGCACGAAGAAGTCGGCGTCGCGGGTCATCATCGCGCGAAAGCCCGGCAGCCCGTTGATGCGGTCGCGCAGTTTCAGCGCCACCTGCAGCACCACGTCTTTCTCGTGCAGCCCGCTCGGACCGCTCGCGCCCGGGTCCTCGCCCCCATGGCCGGGGTCGAGCGCGACGATGATCAGCCGGTCGATGCGCCCCTGCGACATCGGCGGCACCGTGGCGGCACCGGACGCCAGCGGCCCGCCATGCGGCTGCGAGGCCGCGGCCACCGGCGGCTGCGATGGCGCCGGCGCCGGCAGCGGCTTGATGTTCACGTCCGGCGGCCGGCCGATCTTGCCGATGAACTCGCCGAGGGCGTCCTGCACCTCCTGGGCCGCACGCTGCTCGGCCTGCTCCTTGTCCTTGATCAGCGTGAGCAGCGGATCACGCTCCTCGGTCGGATAGAGGTCGAACACCAGCCGGTGCTGGTAGGCCGCCACCGGCGCCAGCGTGAACAGCTGCGGCGCGGTCGCCTGCTTCAGGTCGATCACCAGGCGCACGACGCGCGGCTGGTTCTGCCCGACCCGCACGCCGCCGATGAACGGATCGTCGGAACGCACCTTGCCCACCAGTTCGCGCAGCGCGGGACTGAGCTCCAGCCCATCGATGTCGATCACCAGCCGGTTCGGGTTCTCGGCCAGGAAGTGCTTGACCGACAGCGCCGAGTCGGACTCGAGCGTCACGCGGGTGTAGTCGGCGGCCGGCCAGACGCGCACCGCGACGATGGTTGCGCCGAACGCGAGCTCGTTGGCGCCGAGCAGCAGCACGAGGCTGCCGAGGCCTTGCAGCGCAGCGCGCCGCTTCATGCCAGCAGCTCCACGCCGAGCGGCGTCTGCGCGGCCAGGCGCACGCGGCGCGGCCCCCCACCCTCTTCGCCCGCGTCAACGTCATCGAACGCGATGTCGATCCGCAGATCGGCCACGGGAAGCAGCTCCTGTGCCTTCTCCGGCCACTCGGCGATCTTCAGCCCAGGGGCACCGAACACGTCGCGGAAGCCCGCGTCCTCGAACTCCTGCGGATCCTCGAAGCGGTAGAAATCGAAATGCGAGATGACCGGTGCGCCCGGCAGCGGATACTGCTCCATCACCGCATACGTCGGGCTCTTGATGCGCCCGGTGACGCCGAGCGCCTGCAGCAGGTGGCGCGTGAAGGTGGTCTTGCCGGCCCCCAGCGGGCCGTGCAGTTCGATGAAGGCATGGCGCAGCGAGGGATGCGCCGCCAGCCGCTGCGCGGTGGCGGCGCAGGCGGCCTCGTCGGGCCAGGGCAGCGATCGGGTTTCTAGAATCGTCAAATGACCGAAGCTCAGCAGTTGGACGGTGATGGCCTGGTCGCGCAGCTGCGCGACTGGGGCCTCGCGCTCGGATTTTCACAGATCGGCGTCGCCGATGTGGATCTGTCCTCCGCCGAGGCAGGGCTTCTGGCGTGGCTGCGCGACGGTTTCCATGGCGAGATGGGCTACATGGCCGCGCATGGCCTGAAGCGCGCCCGCCCCGCCGAACTGGTGCCGGGCACCGTGCGCGTGATCACCGCGCGCATGGACTATCTCCCCGACGCGACACCCGACGACTGGCAGGCCGTCGAATGGCAGCGCCTCGCCTCGCCCGCGCAGGCCGCCGTGTCGGTCTATGCCCGCGGCCGCGATTACCACAAGGTGCTGCGCCACCGGCTGCAGAAGCTCGCCGACCGCCTGCAGCAGGCCGTCGGCCCGCGCGGCCACCGCGTGTTCACCGACTCGGCACCGGTGCTCGAGGTCGAGCTCGCGTCGCGCAGCGGCATCGGCTGGCGCGGCAAGCACACGCTGACGCTGCACCGCGAGGCCGGCTCGATGTTCTTCCTCGGCGAGATCTACGTCGACCTGCCGCTGCCGCTGTCGGCCCCGGTCACCGGGCACTGCGGCAGCTGCAGCGCCTGCATCGACGTCTGCCCGACGCGCGCCATCGTCGCGCCCTACCGCGTCGATGCGCGGCGCTGCATCTCGTACCTGACGATCGAGCACGCGGGGCCGATCCCGGTCGAGCTGCGACCGGCGATCGGCAACCGCATCTACGGCTGCGACGACTGCCAGCTGGCGTGCCCCTGGAACAAGTACGCGCAGCGCAGCCCGCTGCCCGACTTCGACGTGCGCGACGCGCTCGCGGCGCCGACGCTGCGCAGCCTGTGGGCCTGGACCGAGGCCGACTTCCTGCGCCACACCGAAGGCAGCGCGATCCGCCGCATCGGCCACCAGCGCTGGCGCCGCAACCTCGCGGTGGCGATCGGCAACGCGCTGCGCGACCCGGCCACGCCGGCTGCCGAACGCGCGGCGCTGGTGGAGGCGTTGCAGGCGGAGCGCGAGGGGGCTGACGAACTGGTGCGAGAGCACATAGACTGGGCGCTCTCCGCGTGATCCGTGGCAGTCGAACGGCACGAACATTGCTCAATCCGATGTTGTCCCCACCGAACTGCCCCTGATGATCGCCCGCCTGCTGCTGCTCCTCGCCTTCGTCCTCTCCCTCCCCGCGCATGCCGCGCCACGCTGCCTGAGCGACTGCACGCCGCGCATCGGCATCGTCTCGGCCTTCGGCGCCGAGGCCGACATCCTGGTCGCCAACACCCAGGGCCGGCGCAGCTTCACGGTCAACGGCAACCGCTTCACGACCGGCACGCTGCGCGGCAACCGGGTCGTCATCGTGCTGAGCGGCGTCAGCATGATCAACTCGACGATGGTCACGCAGCTGATGCTGGACCACTTCCACGTGCAGCGGCTCATCATGAGCGGCATCAGCGGCGGCGTGAACCCGGCCCACCACGTCGGCGACGTGATCGTGCCCGAGCGCTGGGCGATGCCGCTCGAGGTGTACTGGAACCATGACGGCACGCCGCCCGCACCCTGCGGCGCCCCGGGCGACGTGAGCTGCCTCGGCCTGAAGCTCGCCGAGGCCGACGGCAAACCGGTGCCGCCCTTCGTCGGCGCGGCGCCGGTCGGCGGGCTCTTCATGCGGCAGAACTTCGTGATGAGCCGCGAGCGCGCGCCGCAGGGCGAGTTCCGCTTCGACTACGAGGCCGATCCGGCGATGCTCGAGGTCGCCCGCGCGATCCGGCCAGCGCTGGCGCGCTGCGGCCCCAAGGCCTTCACGCCGGGCGTGGCCGAGCCGGACCCGAAGCTGTGCGTCGCGACGCAGCCGCGCGTGGTGGTCGGCGGGCGCGGCGTGTCGGGCACGCTGTTCCTCGCCAACCCGGCCTACCGCAGCTACCTGTTCGAGCAGCTGCAGGCCGAGACCTTCGAGATGGAGACCGMCGCGCTCGCGCACGTGGCCCACGCGAACGGCGTGCCCTACATCGCGTTCCGCAGCCTCAGCGACCTGGCCGGCGCGGAGGAGTTCAACGCCGACGTCGGCGCGCTGTTCTCGAGCGGGCTGGCCGAAACCAACGAAGCGGCCGTCACGATGGCCTTCCTCGAGGCCTGGAAGGCCCGCGCCACTCCCCGGAGACAACCGAAATGAAGAAGACGATCCTTGCCTTGCTGCTGGCCGCGGCCGCCTCGCTGGCCCAGGCGCAAGCCCAGACACCAACCCCGGCCCCCGCCCCGCGCCCGCTGAAGGTGCTGATCATCGCGATGTTCGAGCCCGAGGCCGCGCCGTGGATAGCGCCGATGAAGCTGACCGAGGCCATCCCGGTGCCCGGCCTGCTGCCCGAGAGCCCGGCGCTGCGCTGCAACAGCGACGACGTGTGCCTGCTGACAGCCGGCATGGGGCACGCCAATGTCGCCGCCTCCACGATGGCCGTCACGCTCGACCCGCGCTTCGACCTGCGGCAGACGTACTTCCTGATCGCCGGCATCGCGGGCATCGACCCGGCGCGCGGCACGCTCGGCACGGCGGCATGGGCGCGCTACCTGGTCGATGTCGGCATCGCGCACGAACTCGATGCACGCGAGATGCCCAAGGGCTGGGCCTCGGGCTACTTCGGCATCATGACCAAGGGCCCCGGCGAGAAGCCGAAGTTCGACTACCACACCGAGCTCGCGCAGCTCGACGAGGCGCTGCTGCAGAAGGCGCTGGCGCTCAGCAGGAACGCGAAGCTCGCCGACAGCGACGCCGCGAAGGCCTACCGCAAGCGCTACAAGCAGGCGGCGGCCCGCAAGCCGCCCACCGTGACCCAGTGCGATACGCTGGGCGGCGACACTTGGTGGCATGGCGACAAGCTGGGCGAGCACGCCCGCGCCTGGACCCGGCTGCTGACCGACGGCAAGGGCACCTACTGCACGACCCAGCAGGAGGACAACGCCACCTACAACGCGCTGGCCCGGGCGGCGGCCGCCGGCCGCGTCGACCTGAAGCGGCTGGCCGTGCTGCGCACCGCCTCGAACTTCGACCGCCCCCATTCGGGGCAGAGCGCGTATGCGTCGCTGATGGCGTCGACGGCCGGCACGCCGGGCGGCTTCGTGCCGGCCACGCAGAACCTGGTCGCGGCCGGCGGGCCGCTGGTGACCGACATCGTCGCGCACTGGGACCAGTGGCGCGTCGGCGTGCCCGCGCCCTGAGCGGCGGCCCCGATGCACCTGAACGTGGCATGGCAGTTGCTGTTGCCCTCCATTCCCTCACCCACACGGATGTACCCATGCCCCAACAAGCGGCCCCGTTCGCGCTGACCCGCGCCTCCCTCTGCATCGGACTGGCCCTGGCCGCACTGGCCGCCCAGGCCCAGGAAACCAGCGTGCTGGCCCCGGTCACCGTGACCGCCGAGCGCCGCAGCGAGAACGCGAAGGACGTGCCGATGTCGATCTCGACGCTCGGCGGCGAGAAGCTCGACGTGCTGAACTCGTCCGGCGAAGACATCCGCATGCTGTCGGGCCGCGTGCCGAGCCTGAACATCGAGTCGTCGTTCGGCCGCGCCTTCCCGCGCTTCTACATCCGCGGCTACGGCAACACCGATTTCCACCTGAACGCGTCACAGCCGGTCTCGCTGATCTATGACGACGTGGTGCAGGAGAACCCGATCCTGAAGGGCTTCCCGGCCTTCGACCTCGACCGCATCGAGGTGCTGGCCGGCCCGCAGGGCACGCTGTTCGGCCGCAACACGCCGGCCGGCGTGGTGAAGTTCGAATCGGTCAAGCCGCAGCTGAAGAAGAACGAGGGCTACGGCAGCATCAGCTACGGCACGTTCGGCACCACCAACCTCGAAGGCGCGTGGAACGCGTCGGCGAGCCCGGATTTCGCGGCCCGCGTGTCGATCCAGTCGCAGCACCGCGACGACTGGGTCGACAACAACTACCGCCCGGCGCAGACCGACAAGCTCGAGGGTTACGACGACAACGCGATCCGCCTGCAGGCGCTGTACCAGCCGAGCAGCAGCTTCAGCGCGCTCGGCAACGTGCACATGCGCGACCTGAAGGGCACGGCGCGGCTGTTCCGCGCCAACATCATCAAGCCGGGCACGAACGACCTGGTCGACGGCTTCGACGAGAAGTCGGTGACGATCGACGGCAAGAACGAGCAGACGCTGTCGAACTTCGGCACCAGCCTGCGGCTGCGCTGGGCCTTCGACACCGTGGCGCTGAACTCGATTACCGGCTTCGAGCACCTGTACACCTACAGCCGCGGCGACGTCGATGGCGGCTACGGCGCCCCGTACGCACCGGGGGGCGGCGTGAACGGCCCCGGCTTCATCCCGTTCTCGAGCGAGACCTCGGACGCGCTGAACGGCCACCGCCAGTACTCGCAGGAGTTCCGCCTCGAATCACTGACCGGCGGCCCGCTGAAGTGGCAGGGTGGGGTCTACCTGTTCCGCGAGCGCTACCTGATCAACAGCGTCAGCTACGACACGATCTTCCAYGGCCCGGACACCTCGGTGCAGACCACGCAGGTCAACAACGCCTGGGCGGTGTTCGGTTCGGCCAACTACCAGTTCACGCCGCAGTTGAACGTGCGCGGCGGCTTGCGCTACACGCATGACGAGAAGACCCTTGCAACGACCTCCGCCGACACGGCGATCGACCGCAGCGCCGGCACCACCGCCGACACCAAGGACTCGAAGGTCAACTGGGACCTGAGCGGCACCTACACGCTGACGCCCGACGTGAACCTGTACGCCCGGGTCGCGACCGGCTTCCGCGCCTCGAGCCTGCAGAACGCCTCGGCCTTCGGCCCGCAGTCGAAGGCCGGCCCGGAAACCAACACCTCGTACGAGGCCGGCGTGAAGGCCGACCTGTGGAACAAGCGGGCGCGCACCTCGGTCAGCGTCTTCCACTACGACGTGAAGGACCAGCAGCTGAGCGCGGTGGGCGGCTCGCAGAACGTGACGACGCTGGTCAGCGCGAAGAAGGCGCAGGGCCAGGGCGTGGAGTTCAACTTCGACGCGTACCTGACCGACACGCTGCTGCTGGGCCTGAACGGCAGCTACAACATGACGAAGATCAAGGACGGCGATCTCGTCGTGGCCGGCTGTGCGCAGTGCACGGTGACCGACCCGGCCGGCACGGTGGCCGGCACGTACCACATCGACGGCAACCCGCTGCCGCAAGCCCCGAAGTGGATCGGCAACGTGACGCTGCGCTACGGCGTGCCGACGGCATCGGGCGGCGAGTACTTCGTCTACACCGACTGGTCGTACCGCAGCAAGATCAACTTCTTCCTGTACGAGTCGACGGAGTTCACCGGCAAGTCGCTGCTGACCGGCGGGCTGCGGCTGGGCTACCAGTGGGCCAACGGCAAGTACGAGGCGGCGGTGTTCGCGCGCAACATCACGAACGAGATCCAGGTCGTCGGCGGGATCGACTTCAACAACCTGACGGGGTTCGTCAACGAGCCGCGCACCTTCGGCGCGCAGTTCAAGGCAAGTTTCTGAGCCCCCCAGTCGCTTCGCTCCTGCCCCCAAGGGGCGCCACGCCAGGGGCCTGGCAAAGCCAGTTCCCCGGCGCGTTGCTTGATGGGTCGCTCGCTGCGCTTGCTCGGATCAAGGCAGCGCCGCGAGCACCGCAAGCCATATCGGGATGCTCAGCATCCCGAGGAGCGTCGACAGCGTGACGAGGCCGGCCACGTAGGCCCCGTCGCCGCCCATGCGCGCGGCGAGCACATAGGCGCTCGACGCGGTGGGCATCGCCGCGAACAACACGACGATGTCCCGCTGCGCGAGCGGCAGCGCCAGCACCGCCGTCAGCCCGATCGCCACCGCCGGCAGCACCGCATGCCGGATCGACAGGAAGGYCGCTGCCAGCCCCGGCGCGGCCCGCAGCCCCGCCACCCGCAGGCCGGCCCCCACCGCCATCAACCCCACCGGCAGCGCCGCCACCCCGATGCGCTGCAACGTCGTCGCGACGGCCTCCGGAAACTGCAGCCCCGCCAGATTGGCCAGCAGCCCCGCCACCGTGCTGACGATCAGCGGGTTGCGCACGATCTCGCGCGCATACGAATGCCCGCCATGGCGCGCCAGCGGCCACACCGCCGCCACGTTGCACAGCGGCACGCCCAGCGCGATCAGCAAGGCCATCCACGCGACACCCTGCTGGCCACCCAGCCGCTCGGCCAGCGCCAGTGCGATGAACGAGTTGAAGCGGAACGCCGTCTGCGCGCCCGACGCATGCAGCCGCGCATCGACGCCCGGCCAGCGTCGCAGCGCGTAGGACAGTGCAATGCCCACCCCCAGCATGCCGACGCCACTGGCCGCGAGGCTCAGCGTCTGCGCCGGCTGCAGCGGGCTGCGCACGATGGAGTTGAACAGCAGCACCGGGAACAGCACGTAGTAGACGAGCCGCTCGGCGGCCTCCCAGACGGGGCGGTCCAGCGCGGTGTAGCGGCAGATGCAGAAGCCGCAGACGATCAGCAGGAAATCGGGCAGCAGCAGCAGGGCATTCGACATGCGGCCCGAGTGTGCCAGTGACACCCCGCTCCCTCGTGCTTTCCCGCTTCGTAGTTTCCACACTGCCGCCGTCCGGCGACGGGAGCAGGATCGCTCACAATGCCCCTCGTTTCGTGCTTCGACTCATCCGCAACAGGAGACACCATGCAACGCAGAACACTGATCGCCGCCGCTGCCCTCGCGAGCGCGCTGCTCGCCATCCACGGCGGCGCCCAGGCCCAGGCGTACCCGACCAAGCCGGTGCGGCTGGTCGTGCCCTTCGCGCCCGGCGGCACGACCGACATCATTGCCCGCGTGGTGGCCGAGAAGATCAACGGCCCGCTGGGCCAGACGATGATCGTCGAGAACAAGGCCGGCGGCGGCGGCTCGGTGGGCGCCAACGAGATCGCGAAGGCCGCCCCCGACGGCTACTCGCTCGGCGTGGCCACCGTGTCGACGACCGCGGCCAACCCGGCGATCAACGCGAAGATCCCGTACAACCCGATCACCGACTTCACGCCGATCATCAACGTGGCGGCCACGCCGAACGTGATCGCGGTGCACCCCAGCTTCCCGGCCAGGGACTTCGCCGGCTTCCTGGCCGAGCTGAAGAAGAACCCCGGCAAGTACTCGTTCAGCAGCTCGGGCACCGGCGGCATCGGCCACCTGCAGATGGAGCTGTTCAAGAGCCTCTCCAACACCTTCGTCACGCACATCCCCTACCGCGGTGCGGGCCCGGCGCTGAACGACACGATCGCCGGCCAGGTGCCGATGATCTTCGACAACCTGCCCTCCGCCCTGCCCTTCATCAAGGATGGCCGGCTGATCCCGATCGTCGTCGCGGCACCGACGCGCCTGGCCGTGCTGCCCAACGTGCCGACCTTCAAGGAGGTCGGCTTCGAGGGCGTCAACCGCATGGCGTTCTACGGCATCTACGGGCCGAAGGGCCTGCCCAGGGACATCGTCGACAAGGTGAGCGCTGCGGTGAAGAAGACGCTGGAAGACCCGGCGGTGAAGAAGCGCATCGAGGAGACCGGCTCGCTGCTGGTGGCGAACACGCCGGAGCAGTTCGCGGCCCAGATCGCGGCCGAGTACGAGGTGTACAAGAAGGTCGTCGCGCAGCAGAAACTCAAGCTGGATTGATTGAACGCCTCGCCTGAACTGACGGAAAGCCACGGCGCGATCGACCGCTTCATCGACGCGCTGTGGATCGAGGACGGCCTCGCGGCCAACTCGCTGGCGGCCTACCGTCGCGACCTGGCGCTGTACGCGCAGTGGCTCGCGAAAGAGCCGAAGAAGGCGCTGAACGCCAGCACCGAGACCGACCTGCGCGCCTACGCGGTGACGCAGGTCGCCGGCAAGGCCACCAGCGCGAACCGGCGCCTGGCGGTCTTCAGGCGCTACTTCCGCTGGGCGCTGCGCGAGCACCTGGTCGTCGCCGACCCGACGCTGAAGCTGCTGGCCGCGCGCCAGCCGCTGCGCGTGCCGAAGACGCTGAGCGAAGCCCAGGTCGAGGCGCTGCTGAAGGCGCCCGATGTCGACACGCCGCTCGGCCTGCGCGACCGCACGATGCTCGAACTGATGTATGCGAGCGGGCTGCGCGTGAGTGAACTGGTCACGCTGAAAGCCGTGCACCTCGGGCTCTCGGATGGCGCGCTGCGCGTCACCGGCAAGGGCTCGAAAGAGCGCATCGTGCCGTTCGGCGACGAGGCGCATGCGTGGCTGCGGCGCTACCTCGACGAGGCGCGCGCCGACATCCTGAAGGGCCAGGCGAGCGACGCCCTGTTCGTCACCGGCCGCGGCGGGCCGATGACACGGCAGATGTTCTGGCAGCTCGTCAAGAAGTACGCACTGCAGGCCGGCATCCATCCACCGCTGTCGCCGCACACGCTGCGCCACGCGTTCGCGACCCACCTGCTGAACCACGGCGCCGACCTGCGCGCGGTGCAGATGCTGCTGGGGCATGCGGACATCTCCACCACCACCATCTACACGCACGTCGCGCGGGAGCGGTTGAAGGCCCTTCACGCCGCCCACCACCCCCGCGGCTGACGCTACTTCACGATCACCAGGTACATGCTGATGCCCGCGTTGTTCAGCGGCCCCAGCGTCACCGTGCCGGCGTTGAGGCGCTTCCTGAAGATGCTGAACGCGCGGGTCGTGCCGCCCTCCGAGGTCGTCAGGTCGGTCCCGGTGTCGACCCAGCTGCTGTCGACCCACGACGGCAACGCGCCGCGGTTGTCGAACGCCAGGTAGACATCGGCCGCCGCGCTCAGCGAAAAGCTCGCGAGCGGCGTGCCGGTGTACGACTTCGACGCGTTGGCGGTGCGCACCCAGCGGCCGCCGGCCACCGCGACCGGCAGGCTGGCCACGGTGAACGTGCGGTCGCCATAGACGGTGTTGCCGACCTGCAGGTTGGACTGCACCGACCAGGCCGCCGAGTTGGCGCCATCGGACACCGCCAGGTTGCCGATCGTCGCGACCGGCGGCGTCGTGCCGCAGCCCGTCACGCGCGCGCCGCCCCAGTCCGCGTGGTCGTTGCCGACGCCGTCGCCCCCATCGGTGACCACCAGCCGCAGCGTGTTCTTGCCGGCCACGCTGACCAGCGCCTTCTTGCGGATCTCGCCACCGCGCGTGACGCCGCTGTCGTAGGCCAGCACGCCGTCCAGCCAGACCTGGAACACCACCGAGCCGTTGTTGCCGGCCTCGCCGTCGACGCCCAGGTCGCTCAGGAAGCTGCCGCTGCAGCTGCCGTTCAGCGCAAAGCTGATGTCCGACGGTGCATGCACCCCCAGCCCCTTCAGGTACGGCACCGACGCGAGCGTGATCGTCCGGCCGTCGGCCGCGCCCTGCTCGCCGTTGCTGCGGTCGACCTCGTACGGCCCCCAGCCGTTGGCGGGCGTGCCCACCACCGGCAGCTGGCTGACAGGCGTGCGCGGAATGATGTCGCGCGTCGCGGTCGCGGTGGCGCCGGACGAATCGCGCACCGTCAGCGTGATGCGCAGCCACATGTTGGCCTCGGTCGCCTCGAAGTCCGGCACCGTGAAGCTGCCGCTCGATGCGCCGCTGACCGGCGTCACGAACGAGTGCGCATGCGAGTCGTGCTGGAAATCGACCTTCCAGGTGAACGCGCTCGCCGGCAGCGTGCCGTCTTCCGGGTCGCTGCCGCTGCCGGAGTACGAGACCACGTCGCCGGTCGCGAAGCCCGCGCCGGCCGCCGGCGTCAGGATGGTCGCGGTCGGCGAGCGGTTGGTCGTGACCGTCAGCGTCGCCGCGTTCGACGTGACGCTGCCCGACGCGTTGGTGACCACCGCACGGAAGCTCGCGCCGGTGTCGTTGACCGTCGTCGTCGCGAGCGTGTAGCTGCTGGCAGTGGCGCCCGGGATGTTGGCGCCGTTGCGCTGCCACTGGTAGCTGGTCGCGCCATCGGCGCCGACGCTGAAGGTCGCCGCCGTGCCGACGTACACCGTGATGCTCTGCGGCTGCGCGGTGATGGCCGGGGCCTGGCTGCCGGTGTAGCTGATCTTGCTGACGGTGCCCGCGCCCGGCGCCGGCGTGCCGGTGCCCTGGTTGCGCGCCAGGTAGTACAGCGCGCCGCTCGGCGACACGCCGATGTTGGTCGGGTTGCCGATGCCGCTCGCGAAGTTGTTGATCACCGTCGGCGACGCGAGGCTCAGCGACTTGATGGTGCCGTTGCAGAAATCGGCGAAGAACAGCTGGCCCACGTAGCTCGCGGGGAAGCGGGCGGTGGCCGGGTTGTAGAACTGCGTGCCGGTGATCGAGCAGCCCACCGAGTGCGAGTAGGCGTAGATCGGGTTGATGTAAGAGGCATTGCTGCCGGTGCCCTCGACCGCCGGCCAGCCGTAGTTGCCGCCGGCCTGGCCGCGGTTGATCTCCTCCCAGCTGCCCTGGCCGACATCGCCGATCACGATCGCGCCGGTAGTCGGCTGGATGTCCAGCACGAACGGGTTGCGGAAGCCGAGCATGTAGTTGGCCTTGTATGCGCTCGCGTTGTTGAAGAACGGGTTGTCCGACGGGATGGTGCCGTCGGCGTTGATGCGCAGCACCTTGCCGAAGGCGCTCGCGAGGTTCTGCGAGTTCGAGGTGGCGACCGGCTGCGGGTTGTCCTCGTGGTTGCCGACCGCGACGTACAGCTTGCCGTCGGTGCCGAAGCGCATCGCGCCGCCCATGTGCCACTTGGTCGCGCTCGGGATGTCGGGCAGCTCGAAGACCACGCGTTCGCTGCCGGCCACCACGGTGTCGGCTGCCTCGGTGACGCGGATCACGCGGTTGCGCGAAACGCTGCCGACCACCGTCGAGCAGTAGAAGTAGACGTAGTGGTTGGTCGCGAACGCGGGATCGGGCACCACGCCCAGGCAGCCGCGCTCGTTGCTCGAGTCGACGTTGGCGAAGGCGTGGAAGTTGGCCGCCAGCATCGCGTCGTTCTTGATGATGCGCACGATGCCGTTCTGCTGCACCACCAGCACGCGGCCATCGGGCATCACCGCCATCGAGGTCGGGCTGGTGAGGCCGGTGGCAACCTGGGCGTCGACGAAGCCGGTCGGCACGCTGGCCGCCAGCGCGGGGCCGGCGAGCAGTGCACCGGCCGCGAGGGCGCCGCACAGGCGGCGCAGTCGGGTGAGAAGCTTCATGGGTTGCTCCCTGAGGTTCACTTGACGATGACGGTGTACATGCTCACGCCGGTGTTGTTCAGCGGCCCGAGCGAGACCGTCCCGGCCGGGAAGTTCTTGCGGTACAGCACGAAGGTGCGCCCCGGCGACTCGCTGTTGACGATCTGCAGCCCCGAGTTGGTCCAGCCGCTCATCCACGACGGCGCGCCCGTGCGGTTGTCGATGCCCACGTACACGTCGGCCGCCTGGCTGATCGTGAAGCTGGCCAGCGTCGCGCCGGTGTAGGCGCGCGACAGGTTGGCGCTGCGGATCCACGCCGATCCGGCCAGCGCTGCCGGCACGCTGGTGACGGTGTAGGTGCGGTCGCCGTACTGCAGGTTGCCGGCCTGCAGGTTCGACACCAGCGCCCAGCCGCCGGCGTTCGCGGTGTCGTTCACCGACAGGTTGCTCAGCACCACGCCGGCCGCGCCGTCGGTGCTGTCGTCGATCTGCAGCAGGTAGCTCACCAGCTGCTGGCGCTGCGCCGCCGTCAGGCTGCTGGCCGCGCCGTGCAGGCCGGCCGGGTTGGCGGTGGTCAGCACGTCCATCAGCGTCGCGGCCGAGCCGTCGTGCAGGTACGGCGCGCTGTCCCACACGCCGCGCAGCGTCGGCGTGTCGATGCCGGTCAGCGGGCCGCCCAGGCGCTTGCCCGACGAGGCCTTGATCGTGCCCACGTCATGCAGCACCCCGGTCGCGCTGTCGGTGAAATCGGCGCCCGAGTGGCAGCTGCTGCACTGGCCGGCGCCCTTGAAGATCGCCTGGCCGGCCACGCCGTCGGGCGTGAGCGTGCCGTCGGCATTGCGGTACGGGCTCGGGCCCACGGTGGCGAGCGAGCTCACGTAGGCCGCCAGCGCATCGAGCTCGGCGCTGACACCCGCCTTCGGGTTGCCGAGCGGCTGGTTGCGCGTGCCGGTGTTGAACTGCGCATCGGTCATGAAGCCGGTGCCGCCGAACGCGTTGCGGATGTCGTGCTCGAAGTCCTGGATCTCGTCGAAGTTCGCGCTCCAGTGCACCCGGCCCTGGCCGGTGCCGCGGCGCCCGTTCAGCACCGTGGTGTTGCGCAGGCCCTCGCCGCGGTCGGTGAAGTCCATCACGCGGCCGTCGTGCCCGCCGTCCTGGTGGCAGGTCGCGCACGAGATGTACTTGTCGCGGTTCATGCGCCGGTCGTCGGCGTTGTAGAAGAGCTGCTTGCCCTGGAACACCTGCGCCGGCAGCGGCTCGGACGAGACCGCCGCCACGTCGGTGATCTTGCTCGCGACGTTGCTGGTCGCGTTCAGGATGCCATTCACGTCGTACACGCCGACGTTGCGCGACATGAAGTTCTGCACGTACAGCCGCCCGTTCGGCGTCAGCAGCAGGCCGCGCGGCGCCCGGCCGACGTTGACGATGCCGGTGCTGAGCTGCCGCGTGTAGGCATCGACCACCTCGATCTGGTTGGTGCCCTGCGTCGAGACGAAGGCGTAGTCGCCGAGCGGGCTGAAGACCACCGCGTTCGCGAGCTCGCGGTCGTTCAGGTCGATGCGGTCGGCCAGCACCTCGGCATTGGTGTCGAGCGCGATCTGCGAGACGATGGTGCGCACCGTGCTCTCGAAGGTGAGCGCCTGGCCGTCGCGGAAGCTGCCGCGCAGCGTGTTGTCCTTCTTCGACGGGATCCAGGCGCGCTGGCCGTCGGGCTGGATCGCGATCGAGGTCAGGAAGTTCGGCACGCCGCGGCCGCTCGCCTCGGTGTCGGGGCCGGGGTCGGTCGCGAGCGCGAAGGTGCGGGTGACGGCCGTCAGCGCCGCGTTCACCTCGATCACCTCGCCGCGCGTGGCCGGCGAGAGGTAGCGGGTGACGAGCACGCGCGACGAATCGCCGCTCACCGCGATGCCGCGCGGCACCGCGCCGAGCGACAGCGTGGCCTGCACCGCGCCGGTGGTCGGGTGCAGCTTGACGACGCCCTGCGAGCCCGACAGCGACACGTAGGCGGCGGTGCCGGCAGGGTTGAAGACGATGCCGAACGGCCGCGAGCCGTTGCCGAGCGCGATCGATTGCACCAGGCCGCCGCTCGCCGGGTCGAGGATGCTGATGTCGCCCGAGCCGAAGTTGGCGACCCACAACCGGCCGTCCGGCGCGAACGCGAGCGTTTGCGGATTGGTGCCGACGCCGACCTCCAGCGCCCGCGTGTTGTTCGCGGTGTTGATCGCGCTGACGGTATTGCTGTCGGAGTTGACGACCCAGACGCGGCTGCGGCCGGCGTCGTACGCGATGGTGCCGGTGCTGCGCGGCGCGTTGGCGGTGGGCGGCGTGTGGATGGTCTGGTTGGCCGAGCAGGTGCTGGTCTGCGTGCCGCTGCGCACCGACAGGATCACCGGGTAGTGGCGCGGCGCGGTGTAGGTATGGGTGGCCGACGGCGTGGTCGAGAAGGCGGTGCTGCTGCCGTCACCGAAGCTCCACGAGTACTGCAGGCTGGCGCCGCTGGTGGACGCGGGTGCGAACGACTGGCTGCTGTTGACCAGGGCGGCCGTGCGCGGCGCGAGCGTGCAGGCCACGGCCGCGCTGCCGGCGGTCGTGAAGCGCGACGTAAACGCGGCGATCGCGTTGCCGTTGTCGTCCTTCATGCCGCCGGCGGGCACCACCACCTCGTAGGTGGTGCCGGGGAAGAGCGGCGCGTCGGGCGCGAAGTTCAGCACGCCGGACTGCCCGCTGTAGCGCCCGGGCAGGGCCGAGCCGCCGAGCGGGCGCACGATGAAGCTGGTGGCCGAGACGGTGCGCAGGTCGATGTGCGCGGTGGTGGTCAGGCCGATGCGGCTCGTCACCGGCATGCTGGCCGCGTTGTTCTTCGGCGAGACCATGTTGACACTCGGCGTCTGCGTCCACGGTGCCGCCTGGTGCGGCACGATCGCGCTGCCCGAGCCGTGGTCGTTGCCGATCAGCACCAGGTTGCCGAACACGGTGCCGAAGTCTTCGTCGCGGCCGGAGATGTTGGAGGTGCCGGTGCCGGCGGTCGCGCCGGTGGCGAGGTCGACCTTCGAGTACTTGACCGAGAAGCCGGAGTGCGCGTAGCCGCCCTGCACCGAGACGTAGCCGCCCTTGCCGCCCTGGTCGGCCGACACCGCGGTCTGCGTGAAGACGGCCGGGTTGCTGATGTCGAACACATGCAGCTTGTTGTCGGTGCCGGAGGTGATGATGCGCTCGCCGTTGAGGATGCCGCTGTACTGGCCGGGCGTGGTCGAGCTGGAGCCGATCAGGCGCGGGTTGACGGGATCGCTGATGTCGAGCGTCACCAGGCCGGCGCCGTCGGTGCTGGTCATCGCCAGCAGGTTGCCGACCGCGAAGGTCGGGCCGACGCGGAAGCCGCCCCAGGTGCTGGTCGGGATGGTCTTCACGTAGACCGGGTTGCGCGGATCGGCGGCGTTGACGATCAGCAGGCCGTTGCCCGAGCCGCCGACGTAGACGTAGGGCGCCTGCCAGAACGCCCACCAGGCGCCGAGCGCGTAGTCGGACTCCTGGATGCCGGGCAGCACCAGCTGGCTCAGCTGCACCGGCGCGAGCGGGTTCGTGAAGTCCCAGAACATGATGCCGTTGATGGTCTGCATCACCGCATGCTTGCCGCCGTTGGCGAAGCCGAAGCCGTGCGGCTCGCGCAGTGCGGTCACGTCGGTCTGCGACACCTTCACCGGCGAGCGCGGGTTGGAGATGTCGTAGAACGAGAAGCCGCCGCCCGACACGCCGGAGTCCTTGCCGAACGGCACGAACAGGTAGCCCTCGACCATCTGCACGGTGCCCTCGCCGCGCGCGCTGCCGCCGACGGCGCTGTGGATGACGGACAGCGGCTGGAAGACCTCGGAGGCGCTGTAGGTGAGGTTGGGCAGGCCCGGCCCGGCGGCGCTGGCGGTGCCGGCCGCGCACAGCGTGGCGGCGATCGGCAGCGTCCGGACGACACGAAGAATGCGCGCAGCCCAACGCGCGCGCCGAAGGTGCTTGAACATCGTTTGTCTCCATCAGTGGCCGCGCGCCGGTGGTCCGGTGCTGCGGATGCTGCGCAGAACGCCTGTTGAATGAACGTTCTACACAACAATATCAAAGAACATTTGTTCTTATATCAGCCATGGGGAGGGGTGTCAATCGGGGTCGGGATCAGGGACGCGGCCGGGCGCCCTTCGCACCCTTCCCCGCCTCCGCCAGCTGATGCCCCGCCCCCACCACCAGCGCCTGCGACAGGCACAGCGGCGCCACCAGCGAGCGGAACGGGCGGTCGGAGGCGAGGCCGAGCTCGAAACACACCGTCGCCGACGGCTTCAGCGGCGACAGCGCGCTGTCGGTGATCGCGATCACGCGCACGCCGCGGGCATGCACCGACGCAGCAGCATCGACGACCTCCTGCGAATAGCTGTGGAAGCTGGTCGCGATCAGCACCTCGCCGCGCTCCAGGTTGCGCAGCGATTCCTGCAGCATGCCGCCCACGCCGTCGAGCAGGTGCACCCGCAGGTCGAGCTGGCTCAGCGCATAGGCCAGGTAGCACGCGACCGGGAAGGCGCGCCGCTGCGCCAGCACATGCACGCGCGGTGCCGCGCACACCAGCTTGATCGCGGCCGTGAGGTCGGCCGCGCGCACGCTCTCCTCGAGCTGGCCGAGCTCGGACACCGCTTCGCCGACGAACTGGCTCAGCAGCCCCGCCCCCTTGGTCGCCGGCTGCCCCTGGCGGCGCTGCCGGTCGATGCGCTCGCGGTAGCTGCTCGAGCGCTCGACCAGGTGCCCGCGGAACACCTGCTGCATCTCGGAGAAGCCCTTGAACTCCAGCGCATTCGCGAAGCGGATCAGCGACGAGGGCTGCACCTTCGCCGATTCGGCCACCGCCGCCACCGTGCCCAGCGCCAACTCGTTCGGCTGGTCCAGCGCATAGCGCGCAATGCGTTGCAGCTGCTGCGGCAGCTCAGGGTAGGCCTGCTCGATGGCAGCCTTCAATTCGTCGTAACTGGTGGCCCGGGTCATCCATGAAACTTATCATGAACAAACGTTCTTTCTGATCCCACGCAACCACAATCATTCGACGCTCACTGCGTTGCCGTCAGACCRCCGTCCAGGTACAGCACCTGCCCTGTCACGAAGGCCGCCCCGGGCCCGCAGAAGAACACCGCGGCGCCCGCCACGTCCTGCGGCTCGGCGACACGCCCGAGCGGAATGCGCTGCAGGATGTGCTCGCGCGTCGCCGGGTTGTTCAGCCAGTGCGCGCCCATCTCGCCGCGCACCACCGTCGGCGCGATGCCGTTCACCGTGATGCCGTGCGCCGACAGCTCCACCGCATGCTGCTTGATCAGCATCACCAGCGCACCCTTGGTCGCGCAGTACGCCGAGTAGCCCCTGTCGCGCATGCCCAGTTGCGCGCGCACCGACAGCAGGTGCAGCTGCCGCCCCGGCGCGCGGCCGGCCGCGACGGCCTCGACCTGGTGCCGCCCTGCCGCCTGGGCGAGGAACATCGCCGCCTTCAGGTTGACCTGCACGACTTCGTCGAACGCGTCCTCGGTGACCTCGGCCAGCCGCTCCTCGCGCTGGATGCCGATGCAGTTGACCAGCAGGTCGAGCGCGCCGAAATGCCGCGCCACCGCATCGACCGACTCGCGCACGCTGTCGACCGAGTGCGCGTCCATCGCGAGGCCCAGCACGTCGCCGCCCTGCGCGCGCAGCGACGCGGCGAGGCTCTCGGCCTTGTCCGCGCTGCGCCCCGAGACCGCGACGCGCGCGCCGGCCCCCACCAGCGCGCGCGCGATCGCCTCCCCGATCCCCCCGTAGCCACCCGGCACGTAGGCCACGCGCCCCTGCAGGCCGAACAGGTCGGCCAGCGTCCCGCCGCTCGATGTCGTCGTCATCGCGTCAATCCATCAACAGGCCGCCGTTTTGATCGAGCACCTCGCCGGTGATGAACCCCGACAGCGGCGACGCGAGAAAGCTCACCGCATGCGCGAACTCCTCCGGCTCGCAGAAGCGGCCGACCGGGATCTGCTGCAGCAGCGCCTGCCGCTGCGCGTCGTTCAGCTGCTCGGTCACCATCGGCGTGCGCACGTAGGCCGGCGCGATCGCGTTCGCGGTGACGCCATGCGCCGCCAGCTCGCGCGCCAGCGAGAAGGTCAGCGCACTCATCGCGCCCTTCGACACCGAATACGCGGTACCCGCCGTCAGCCCGCCGGTCTTCGCGGCCAGCGAGCTGGTGTTGATGATGCGGCCCCAGCGCCGCGCCTTCATCGCCGGCACCACCGCCTGCGACCACAGCATCGCGCCGTCGAGGTTGGCGCCGAGCACGCGGTGCCATTCGGCAAGCGACGTGGCCTCGATCTTGTTGTTCGACAGCACGCCGGCGTTGTTGACCAGGATGTCGACCTCGCCGAAGCGCTCGCGCACCTGCCGGTGCGCCGCCGCCACCGACTCGGCCTGCGAGATGTCGCAGGCCACCGCCAGCACCTGCTCGCCGTGGCGCGCCACCAGCGCATCCATCGAGCCGAGCGCGATGTCGACCATCGCGACGCGGCAGCCGTCCTGCCGCAGCGCCTCCACCACCGCGCGGCCCATCGTGCCGCCGGCACCGGTGACCAGCGCGACCTTGCCTTCGAGAGTTGCCTTCATGGGTTCTTTCATGTGTCGAGCACGCTCTTCTTTCCAAACAGCCCGCGCGAGCGGAACGTGACGACGCCGATGAACAGCAGGTACATCGACATCAGCGACCATTCGGAGGCATACGCCCCCGTGAGACCGGTGACCAGCCCGACCAGCAGCCCGGCGATCACCGCGCCCCACAGCGAGCCGACGCCGCCGAGCACGATGATCAGGAAGGCCGGCACCACCGCATCCACGCCGACCTGCGGCCGGATGCCCCAGATCGGCGCCATCACGACGCCGGCCAGCGCCGCCAGCGCCACGCCGAGCGCGAACACCGCGGAGCGCAGCCGCGACAGGTTGATGCCGAGCGCACGCACCATCTCGCTGTCGTGCGCGCCGGCCTTGATGATCGCGCCGTACGGCGTGCGCTCCAGGAACAGCCACAGCGCCGCGATCGCGAGGATCGCGAAGCCGCTCGCGAACACACGGTAGCGCGAATAGATCAGGTCGCCCATCAGGAACGCCCCCGAGATCGCCTGCGGCAGCGGCATCTGCTGCTCGTTGCTGCCCCACACCAGGCGGATCAGCTCCTCGATCAGCAGCGCCGCGCCGAAGGTGAGCAGCAGCCCGTACAGCGGGTCGCGCCCGTAGGTGCGGCGCAGGCAGGCCTCGAGCACCAGCCCGACCAGCCCGACCACCAAGGGCGCCGCGAACAGCGCGATGCCGTAGCGCGTGCCCAGCGGCAGCGCCATGTAGGCCGCCTGCGCCTCGGGAAACCAGCCGAGCCTGGGCGCCAGCAGGAACAGCGCGACGTACATGCCGAGCGCGAACAGCGAGCCGTGCGCCAGGTTGATGGTTTCCATCACGCCGACGATCAGCATGAAGCCGAGCGCGATCAGCGCGAACAGCAGGCCCAGCGTGATGCCGTTGGCCAGGTGGGGAACGAGTGAGAGCAGCGTGTCCATGGTCTTTCGCGGTTCAGGTTTCGTACGAAGGCGTTGCTGCCAGCGGTTCGAGCTTGCAGGCGGGCGCGCTCTCGGCGTCCTGCACCTCTTCGGGCCGGATGCGCGCGAGGATGCGGAACAGGTCGTCGGGCTGGGTCGGCATCGAGTTGTAGGCGGCGACGTACACCGTCTGCTGCAGCTGGTGGGTGTGCGGGTTCATCCACGCGTCGAAATGCTGCATGCGCTCGGCGGCCGGCACGCGCAGGTTCTCCAGCTCGGCGATCAGCTTCAGGTTGTTGGTCGTGCCGGTGCGCTGGATCGCGCGCAGCAGCTCGCGCGTGGCCATGTAGCCGTTGAAGAACACGTTGCCGGGCACCTTCAGCCGGTATTCCGGATGGGCCTGCCGGTAGCGCGCGACGAACTCCGGCACGCCGGCCAGCCCGAGCCGCCAGTACCAGGTGGTGCCGAAGATGCCGAACAGCGCCTGCCGGCCGAGGCCGTAGACGTCCGGCCAGTCCTGCTGGTTGTTGATCCAGCCGACGCTGCGGTCCATGCCGGCTTCCTGCACCTGCTGGCGCAGCGTCTTCTGGTCGTCGCCGCCCACCGCGGTGGCCACCACGCCGGGGTTCAGCCGGCGCAGCCTGGCCAGCACCGGCGCGAAATCGCGCGTGCCCTGCGGCACCAGCAGCTCCTCGACGACCTGCCCGCCGTTGCCCTCGACGATGCGGCGGATGCCCTTGGCGGTGTTGTGGCCCCACAGGTAGTCGCTGGTCACCAGTGCCCACTGGCGGCCGAAACCGGTCATCGCGCCCTTCACCACCGAGGTCGAGAAGTTGGTGCCGTTGGCGTCCCAGACGAACTTGACGCGGTGGCATTCGGCACCGGCCTCGCTCGGCGAGCTGGAGTTGCTGTTGAAGTAGATGCAGCCGTACTTCTGCGCCACGCGCGACATCGCGCTCGCGACGCCCGAATGCACGCCGCCGATCAGGAACGCCACCTCCTGCTGGCGGATCATCTTCTCGGCCACGGCGACCGCGACCACCGGGTCGCCGGCGGTGTTCTCGTGCACCGTCTCGATGCGCCGGCCCAGCACGCCGCCGCGCTCGTTGAACTCGGCGATCGCCATGCGCATGCCGAGCTGCTCGTCCTGCCCGCTCGCGGCGTACTGCCCGCTGTCGTCGGTGGCCAGGCCGATCAGCAGCGGCTTCCTCTGCTTCGCCTGGGCCCACGCATGGTGGTGGGCCCAGGGTCCACTGAAGCCGGCGACGGCCGCAGCCCCGCCGAGCAGCATGCGCCTGCGAGCGTGCGTCATTGCTGGTACGAGGGCGTGGCGTCGTAGCTCTCGAGCTTGCAGGTCTTCTGCGCATCGGCATCGACGACCTCCTTCGGATCCACGTTCGACAGGATCTTGAAGATGTCGTCCTTCTCGGCCGGCGCCTCGTTGTAGCTCGCCATGTAGATGGTCTGCTGCACCTGGTGCGTCACTGGGTCCATCCACGCATCGAAGTGCTGCAGCCGGTCGCGCGCGGGCATCTTGCGGCCTTCCAGCTTCTTGATCACCGCGATGTTCTGGGTGGTGCCGGCCTCTTCCACGCAGCGCAGCAGTTCGCGCGTGGCCATGTAGCTGTTGTGATAGACGTTGCCCGGCACCTTGATCGCCATGCCGGGGAACTGCTTCTGGTAGGCCGCGACGAACTCCTTCACGCCCGGCAGGTCGAGGCGGTAGTACCAGGTGGTGCCGAACACGCCGAAGATCGATTCCGGACCGAGCCCGTACACGTCCGGCCAGTCCTGCTGGTTGTTGATCCAGGCCATGCTCTTCTGCAGGTTGAGCTGGATGACCTGCTGGCGCAGCGCCTTGATGTCGTCGCCGCCGATCGCGGTCGCCACCGCATTGGGCTTCAGCTGCTGCAGCTTCAGCAGGTACGACGAGAAGTCGCGGGTGTTCTGCGGCACCAGCAGCTCCTCGACGATCTTGCCGCCGTTGGCCTCGACGATCGCGCGCGTCGCCGCCGACGTGGTGCGGCCCCACACATAGTCGTTGGTCAGCAGCACCCAGTTCTTGCCATTCACCTTGATCGCGTTCTTGACGATCGCATGCGCGAAGTTCGTGCCGTTGCCGTCCCAGACGAACTTGACGCGGTGGCAGTCCTTGCCGGCCTCGGTCGGCGAGCTGGAGTTGGTGTTCAGGAAGATCGTGCCGTACTTCTGGGCGACCTGCGAGATCGCGTTCGCGACGCCCGAGTGCAGCGCGCCCACCAGGAAGGCCACCTCGTTGCGCGTGATCATGCGCTCCGCGATGCGCGAACCCGAGGCCGGCGTGGTCTCGGTGTCCATGTGCAGCGCCTCGATGCGCCGGCCGAGCACGCCGCCCTTGTCGTTGAACTCCTTGATCGCCATCATCGCGCCGAGCCGCTCCTCGCCGCCGCTCGCGCCGTACTGGCCGGAGGCGTCCATCGTCAGGCCGATGACCAGCGGCTTGGCCGTGGCCGCCTGGGCCCAGACGCGGTTGTGCGCCCACGGGCCGAAGAAGGCCGCCGGCGCGGCGGCCGCCACGGCGCCCGCCTTCAGCAGGCTGCGCCTTCCGGTGTCAGGTGCGCTGACATCAGGTGCGCCGGCATCGATCGCTTGAACTTCTTTCGTCGACTTGTCCATGCTTGTCTCCAGGGTTGTTGTGGTGGGTCCGCGCCGGTTGTCGGGCGCAGAAAAAATCAGCGCGGAATGATCTGCACGTTGTTCAGCTTCTCCTGGGCCTCCAGCAGCGACGCGATGAACTTGTCGCCCAGGCCCAGGTTGCCGGCCTGCACGAAGCTCTGGTGCGCCGCCTCGGCGACGAAGCTCGTCGTCGGCAGCATCTCGGTCAGGTGGGTGTAGTAGCGCAGGTCCTTCTGCGCATTGCCGATCGCGAACTTCAGCCCGGTCAGGTCGCCCTGCAGCGTCTTGCCCAGCATCATCTGGAAGATGCCGGAGTTGACGCCGCCGGCCGAGATCACGTCGAACAGCTTCTGCAGCGACAGCCCGCTCTTCGCGGCCGTGGCCACCGCCTCGGCGATGGCCGCCGCGGTGGTCATCGCGAGCATGTTGTTGATCAGCTTCAGCACATGGCCGTGCCCCGGCGGGCCGACGTGGAAGATGTTCTCGCAGAACGCCGCGAGCACCGGCCGCACGCGCTCGAAGTCGGCCGGCTCGGCGCCGACCATCGTGTTCAGCCGGCCCTCCTCGGCCTCCTTCGGCGTGCGCGCGAGCGGCGCATCGATGAAGGCGACGCCGCGGGCCGCGAAATCGGCGCGGATGCGCGCGGTCGAGGCCGGCTCGGCGGTCGAGGTGTCGATCACCGTCAGGCCCTTGCCGGCCGCGGCCAGCAGCCCCTGGTTGCCGTAGACGATCTCCTCGACCTGCGGCGAGCCGGTGACGCAGATGATGACCACGTCGCTGGTCTCCGCCACCGCCGCACGGCTCGGCTGCTCGGTCGCGCCGGCATCGAGAAGGTCCTGCAGGTTGGCGCGGTTGCGGTGCACCACGAAGCTCACGCCGAAGCCCTTGGCGAGCAGGTTCTTCGCCATGCCGTGGCCCATCATGCCGAGGCCGATGAAGCCCACCTTGGTCTTGCTTGCTGTCGTCATGTCGTTCTCTCCTGGTGAGTTGGTGTTCAGTGCGATGTTCAGAAATTCGTGACGAGCGTTGCGCTGCCGGCTTCGGCCCGCGCCTCGGTCCAGAACTCGATCAGCCGCCGGTAGCTCGCCGCCACCTGCTCGATGACGGCCGCATCGTCCAGCGTGCCGGCGAACCAGCCGTGCGCCGCTTCGGCGAACAGCGAGCGGCCGACCGCGAAGCCCTTGCACAGCGGCCGTGCGGCGGCCGTGCGGAAGCCTTCGCGCAGCGCCTGCTCGCTCGCCTCCATGCCGAGCAGCAGCACGCCGCGGCACAGCGGGTCGTTCGACGCGATCACGTCCTCGATGTGGCGCCACGCCGCCTCGCTGGCGGGCGGGGGCAGCTTCCACCAGTCGGGTTGGATGCCGGCTGCATAGAACTGGCGCAGCGCGCGCGCCAGCGTCTCGTCGTCGGTGGCCATGCCGCGCGGCGGGATCACCTCCAGCAGCAGCTCGTGGCCGGTGGCGTTGCAGGCCTGGGCCAGCAGGCCGACGCTCGCGACCTGCTGCGCCGCGAGCCCGGCCTCGTCGTCGGGGTGGTGGTACACGAGGCACTTGACGACGTGCTCCTGCGGCCAGGTGCGCAGCGCCAGGCCGACGTTGCAGCCGTCCTCGAAATCCAGCGGCCGGGAGCCGGGCAGTTCGACCGGCCGTGCGACCCACAGCCCGACACCGGTCAGCGGCGGCAGGATCTGCTCGCCGAAGCGGCCATCGAGGATCACGCCGGCCTCGGGGAAGGCCTGGCCCGGGTGGCGCAGCGGGTGCGCCGCGCGTGCCGCCGCATGGCCCTGCGCCGCGGCGCGCGCGACCAGCGCCTTGAACTGCGGAATGCGCTCGCGCGGCGCGCCGTGCTTGGCGGCGATCTCCTCGAACTGCGAGCGGTGGTCGAAGGCCAGCACCGCGAGGCCGGGCCATTGGCGGTGGCGGGTCGACGCGCGGTGCAGCTGCTCCAGCTTCGCGTCCTCGCGCAGCCGCTGGTGGCGCGAGCCGTGCGCGAGGAAATGGCTCAGCTCGACCCAGCTCGGCATGGCCGGCGCGCAGCCATGGCGAGACACGACGATCGCGCCACAGGCATTCGCATAGCGCAGCGCCTGCGGCAGCGGCTCGTCGCGCACCCAGCCGCGCAGCAGCCCGGCCATGAAGGCATCGCCGGCACCCAGCACGTTGAACACCTCGACCGGGAAGCCCGGGCCGGCGACGCCGTCGTCGAGCCGCGCGGGAATCGCGCCGTCGTAGGCGACGCAGCCCATCGGCCCGCGCTTCATCACGATCAGCGCGGGCGTCAGCGCGCGGATGCGGCGCAGCGCCGTGGCGCTGTCGTCGCTGCCGCCGGCAATGTGCACCTCTTCCTCGGTGCCGACCACCAGGTCGCACAGCGGCAGGATCTCCTGCAGCTGCGCGCTGACGTGGGCCGACGCGATGTAGCGCTGCTCGCCGAGGCCCGGCGCCGTCAGGCCCCACAGCACCGGGCGGTAGTCGATGTCGAGCACGACGCGCGTGCCGGCCGCGCGCGCGGCACGCATCGCCGCGAGGCAGGCGGCCCGCGTGCCGGGGCGCGACAGGTGGGTGCCCGAGATCAGCAGCGCGCGGGCGCCGGCGATCACGGCCGGGTCGACATCGTCCTCGCACAGGCCCATGTCGGCGCAGTTGTCGCGGTAGAACACCAGCGGAAAGGTGTCGCGGTCACGCAGGCCGAGGAAGACCAGCGCGGTCAGCCGCGACGGATCGGTCTTCAGCTGCGACACGTCGACGCCCTCGGCGGCCAGCGTCTCGCGCACGAAGCGGCCGTTGTGCTCATCGCCGACGCGGCTCAGCATCGCGCAGCGCAGCCCGAGCCGCGACGCCCCCACCGCGGTGTTGGCCGGCGAGCCGCCGAGGTACTTCGCGAAGGTCTGCACGTCCTCCAGGCGCGCACCGAGCTGTTCGCCGTACAGGTCGACGGYGGCCCGCCCGACGCAGACCAGGTCCAGCGCGCGGGCCGTTGGCGGGGCGGAATCTCTGACACTCATGCAGCATCTCCATTCAAATGACGGGGTCGGGTGCGGGGGCGGGCCGCCAATTCGGCGAGCCGGTGCCCGGTGGTGACGACGATGGCCTGCGCCAGGCACAGCGGCGCGACGAGCGAGCGGAACACCTGGTCGGACGCGAGGCCGAGCTCGAAGCAGACGCTCGCCGAACGCTTCAGCGGCGACAGCGCGCTGTCGGTGATCGCGATCACCGGCACGCCGGCCTGCTGCGCGGCCTCGGCGGCATCGATCACGTCGCGCGAGTAGCTGTGGAAGCTGGTGACCACCAGCACCTCGTCGCGCGCGATGTTGCGCAACGATTCGCGCAGCATGCCGCCCAGGCCTTCGAGCAGGTAGGCCTTGAGCTCCAGCTGGCTCAGCGCATAGGCGAGGTAACAGGCGACCGGGAACGCGCGCCGCTGCGCCAGCACGTGCACGCGGCGCGCGGCGCACAGCAGCTGCACGGCGGCCTTCACGTCGGCCGCGCGCACGCTGTCTTCGAGGTGGCCGAGTTCGYCGATCGCCTCGGCCACGTACTGGTTCAGGAAGCCGCCGCTGGCCGCGCCGTCGCCGCTGCGGCGCTGCTGGTTGATGCGCTCGCGGTAGCTGCCGGAGCGCTCGACCAGGTGGCCGCGGAACACCTGCTGCATCTGCGAGAAACCGTTGAAGCCCAGCGCGTTGGCGAAGCGGATCAGCGACGACGGCTGCACCTGCGCCGCCTCGGCGATCACCGCCACCGTGCCGAGCGCGAGCTCGTTCGGGCGCTCCAGCGCGAAGCGCGCGATGCGCTGCAGCTGCGCCGGAAGCTCCGGGTAGGCGCGCGAGATCGCATCCTTCAATTCGTCGTAGCTGGAGATGGGACTCATGAGGCTGAACTGTCTAGGGGGAAGCACTGACCCGCAATAGGAACAAACATTCTTGCGCTCGGAAACTGTAGAACATATATTCCGGCGAGTCCACAGTTCATTGCCCAGCGTTCCAACATGCTCAGCACCACACGACACGCGCCGCTCGCCCCGCTACCCCTCCTGATCACGGTGGCGGTGCTCGCCAGCACGCCGCTGTGGTTGAGCCAGGTCGGGCTCTACCAGTACCTGGCGCTGGAAATCATGATCTGGATGCTGTTCGCGCTCGGCCACAACCTGCTGCTCGGCTACGGCGGGCTGCCGTCGTTCGGGCACGGCGCGTACTTCGGCATCGGCGCGTACGCGTTCGGGCTGCTGCAGCTGCGCGGCGGTGCCGGGCTGGTGCTGGGCGTGCTCGGCGCGGTGCTCATCGCGGCACTGGCGGGCGCCCTGGTCGGCGCGTTCATCTCGCACCGGCGCGGCATCTACTACGCGCTGCTGACGATCGCGTTCGGGCAGCTGGCCTGGTTCATCGCCGGCAAGTGGCACACGGTGACGGGCGGCGAGGACGGGCTGCTGAACATCAGGCGGCCCGACCTGTCGCTCGGTTTCGTCGACATCTCGCTGAAGAGCAACGAGGCCTTCTTCTACTTCGCGCTGGTGGTGTTCGCGCTGGTGCTGGCGGCGCTGTGGCGGCTGGTGCATTCGCCGTTCGGCCGCATCCTGCGCGCGATCAAGCAGAACGAGATGCGCGCCGCGTTCGTCGGCCACCCGGTGTGGCTCTACAAGTGGCTGGCCTTCATCATCTCGACGGCGGTGGCCGGGCTGGCCGGTGCGCTGTTCGCGATGGCGCAGCAATCGGCCTACCCGAACGTGATGAGCCTGCACAACTCCGGCTTCGTCGTGATGATGGTGCTGATCGGCGGCGGCCTGGTGAGCTTCTGGGGGCCGGTGATCGGCGCGCTGGTGTTCATCCTGACGAGAGACCTGCTGGGCGCCTACACCGAGACCTGGCTGCTCTGGTACGGGCTGCTGTTCATCCTGGTCGTGCTGTTCCAGCCGGACGGCGTGGCCGGTGCGTGGCAATCGTGGCGCGCGCGCTGCGCGGCCCGCAAGCACACGCCGCCGCAGCCCAACGCGACGCTCGCCACTCCGAAGGAGACCTGACCCGTGGCCCTGTTCGAAGCCCATCAACTGCACAAGCGCTTCGGCGACCAGGTGGTGCTGGAAAGCATCACGCTGGCCTTCGAGGAGAAGCAGCTCACCGGGATCATGGGTCCCAACGGTGCCGGCAAGACGACCTGCTTCAACGTGCTGACCGGCCGCTACACGCCCGACCGCGGCAGCGTGCGCTTTGCCGGCGAGGACATCACCGGCCTGTCGCCGCGGCAGATCGCGCGGCGCGGGCTGTCGCGCTCGTTCCAGATCATGAACCTGTTCGACGAGGAGACCACGCTCGACAACGTGCTGGTCGCGCTGCCGGCGGTGCGCGAGCAGGGCCTGTCGATGTGGCGCGACCTCGGCCGCTTCAGCCGCGGCCGTGCGCTGGCGATGGCGGTGCTCGACCGCGTCGGGCTGGCGGCCAAGGCCTCGGCGATGGCCGGCGCGCTGTCGTACGGCGAGCGGCGCGCGCTGGAGATCGGCGTCGCGCTCGCGACCGACCCGCGGCTGCTGTTCCTCGACGAGCCGACCGCCGGGCTGGGCGCCGAAGGCACCGCGCGCGTGGCCGAACTCATCGCGCAGCTCAAGCGCGAGCTGACGATCGTGATCATCGAGCACGACATGCGCTTCCTGTTCGGCCTGGCCGACAAGATCAACGTGATCCATTGGGGCCAGGTGATCGCCGAGGGCACGCCGGCGCAGCTGCGCGACAACCCGTGGGTGCAACGCTCGAACCTGGGGACCTTGTCATGAGCGCCGTCCTGAAACCGCAACCCACGCAACAGCCAGCGATCCTCGAGATCCACGGCATCGAGACCTTCTACGCCGAGACGCAGGCGCTGTTCGGCGTGTCGCTGAGCATCGCGCCGGGCGAGGTGGTGTCGCTGCTCGGGCCGAACGGCGCCGGCAAGACGACGACGCTGCGCTCGATCCTCGGGCTCACGCCGCCGAAGCGCGGCAGCGTGCGCTTCGACGGCGCCGACATCACCCATGTGCCGACGCACCGCATCGCCGGCATGGGCGTCGGCTGGGTACCGGACGACCGGCGCATCTTCCCGACGCTGACGGTGGCGCGCAACCTCGCCATCGCGCGCAAGAAGACGCGCTTCCGGGCGTGGAGCGAGAAGGAGTGCTTCGAGATCTTCTCGGCGATGGAGTACCTGATGGGCCGCGAGTGCGAGAACCTGTCGGGTGGCGAGATGCAGATGGTGGCGATCTCGCGCGCGCTGATCGGCTCGCCGGGGCTGGTGCTGTTCGACGAGCCGAGCCAGGGCCTCGCGCCGAAGGTGGTGCAGGACGTGATGGCGACCGTCACGCGGCTGAAGCGGGAGGGGGTGGCGGTGCTGCTGGTGGAGCAGAACGTCGAGAGTGCGCTGGCGGTGTCGGACCGCGCGTACGTGATGCACCAGGGCCGCATCGTGCACGAGGGCAGCGCCGCGGCGCTGCGCGGCGATGCGGCGCTGCAACGCAAGCTGCTGGGAGTCTGACGAGATGGCTGCACCGATTCTTCATGTCGATGGCCTGCGCAAGCAGTACCGGCGCGGCTGGCCGGACCGGCAGACGACGTTCTCGCTGGAGGCCGACTTCCAGGTCGACGGCCCCGGCATCATCGGCGTGATGGGCGCCAACGGCGCCGGCAAGACGACGATGTTCGAGCTGATCACCGGCGGCAACGCGCCGAGCGGCGGGCGGGTGATGGTGGCGGGGCAGGACATCCACAAGGTGCGGTATCGCGAGCGCGACCGGCTGGCCTTGCACTACCACCAGTCGTACCAGGTGCGCTCGTTCAAGCGCGACCGGCCGAACTTCATACTGGAGCATGCGGGCGCGGAGCGTGCGGTGGTGCACCTGTTCGACGAGCCGCAGTTCAACACGCAGGACGGCTACATCGGCTTCATGCTGGAGTTCTTCCGCAAGCTGCGCAACCACGGCAAGCTGGTGTTCCTGTGCCTGCACCCGAACGAGCCGGTGCACATGGAGATCCTGGCCGACATCTGCGAGCGCTACATCTTCGTGCACAAGGACGAGAGCCGGGTCAGCCGGCTGATGCATGCGACGACGATGGGGGAGTTGTGCATGCAGGCGAGCGTGCGGAACTACCTCGGGAGGCTGGCGCCGGTTTCTGCCTGATGGGCGTTGGTGCGGAAGGCGCGTGTGGGGAGGCTGTGGCGCGCCGTCGGGTGCGGTCATCACCCCTGGCGGGGCGCTGACTGCCCTGCGCTGACTGGTTTCAAGGCCCGTCGTCGAAACTCCCTCCACTCACTTCGTTCGTTGTGGTCAAACAGTCGACGACAGTCAGTTCACGATCGCGCTTCGCGCGGGGCCATGAAACCAGCCAGCTCCGGCGCCCCCTCCTTATTGGCGCTCCACAGCCTCCCCACACGCGCCTTCTGCCACCACCCTGCTCCTTCGGATTTGACAAGCGAACAAGTGAGGGTGGATGGCCGGGTCACGCTCGGGCAGCCACCCTCTGCATCAGCTTCACCAACTCCTCAGGCTGCGGCATGTCCTCGGTGCGATAGACCAACCGCGCCTGCCGGTCGAACACGAAGGCCTGCGCGGTGTGGCGATCGGTGCCGGGCGCGCGGCCGCGCAGGAAGTCGAGCAGCAGGTCGACATCCTTCAGCTTCGGCAGCGCCGCCGCCCAGCGCGGCGATTGCGCACCGAACTTCGCGAGCCAGGCCCGCATCGCCGGCAGGTCGTCGCCGAGCGGGTCGATCGACAGCGACAGCAGCCGCAGCCCGGCGTTCTCCTTCGCGAGCCGCGCCTGCGCATCGGCGAACACCGCGCCCTGGATCGGGCAGGTTGCGCTGCAGCCGGTGAACATCAGCTGCACGGCCGTGACCTGTCCGGTGAGCAGCGAGGGCAGCGCCACCGATCTGCCGGCCATGTCCTGCAGAGACAGCGCCGGCGCAGGCAGCGCCGGCTGCACCGGGCCGAAGACGCTGTGGGCCCGCGCCTCGTGCAACAGCAGCGCGCAGGCAGCCGCACCGACAAGCCACTCTCGCCGCGTCGTCATCGCGTCTCTCCTCCATCGATCAGGTAAGCCCACAGCGCCTTGCACTGCGCATCGTCGATCGCATAGCGCGGCATCTGCCGCGGGATCAGCATGATGGCCGGGTCGATGCCGCTGCGCAGCAATCGGCAGAACGCCGCCTCGTCGTAGCGCGACGGTGGGCCGCCCCGCCGCGCGATCGGGCCCAGCAGCCGCTCGCGCGTCAGCAGCGGCGCGAACGAGGCGGCGCCTGAGGCGGCTTGCGCCGCACTGTCGCGCGAATGGCAGTTGGTGCAGCGCGTCGCGATCGGCGGCAGTGGCTGGGCATGGCCGCTGATCGTGCCGGAGAGCGCGACCTCGCCGCGATACAGCTGGCGGCCGAGGTGGGTGACGGGATCGGCGAACGCGACGACCGCACACAGGGCCAAGCCGCCGCCCAGCCACCAGGACTTCGACAGGCTCAGTCCGAACGGTTCGTGTGCGTTCGCCACCGTCCCCTACCGCACCACCACGCTGTACATGCTGTTCCCTCCGGACCCCACCGGCCCCAGGTTCACCGTCCCGGCCGGGAAGCTCTTCGTCCACACGCTGAAACTGCGTGCCGTGCCCGCCTCGTCGGTCGTCATCTTCAGCCCGGTGTTCGACCAGCCCGCCATCCACGAGAACGCGCCGGTGAAGCGGTCGTCGACCGTCACATACACATCCGCCGGCTGGTTCAGCGTGAAGCTCGCCGTCGGGTTGCCCGTGAAGGTCTTCGAATCGTTCGCGGTGCGCAACCAGGGGGAACCCGACAGCACCGCCGGCAACCCGGTGATCGTGAAGGTGCGATCGCCGAACTGCAGCCCGGCCGCCTGCAGGTTGGCCTGCACCGACCAGTCCGCCGCGTTCGCCGTGTCCAGCACCGACAGGCCACCGATCGTCGCCGCGCTGATCGCATCGCTGCTGTCGTCCAGCTGCTGCAGGTAGGCCACCAGCTGCGTGCGCTGCGCCGCCGTCAGGCTGCCGGCCGCGCCGTGCTGGTTGGCCGCGTTGGCGGTCGTCAGCACGTCCAGCAGCGTGGCCGCCGAGCCATCGTGCAGGTACGGCCCTGTCGCCCACGCGCCCTTCAGCGTCGGCGTGTCCAGCCCGGTCAGCGTCTGGCCGAGCCGCTTGCCCGACGATGCCTTGATCGTGCCGACGTTGCGCAGCACGCCGCCGGCACTGTCCGTCACGTCGGTGCCGCCGTGGCAGGCGAGGCAGCCGCCCGCGCCGCGGAACAGCACCTGCCCGGCCAGCGCATCGGCGGTCAGCGTGCCGTTCGCGTTGCGGTACGGGCTCGCATCGCTCGCCTTCAGCGACGCGACGTATGCCGCCAGCGCATCCAGATCGGCGCTGATGCCCGTCTTGCGATCGCCCAGCGGCTGCGAGCGCGTACCGGTGTTGAACTGCGCATCGCTCATCAGCCCGGTGCCGAGCGCGAAGTTGCGGATCTGGCCCTCGAAGTCCTGGATCTCGTCGAAGTTGCCGGTCCAGTGCTGGTTGCCCTGCGCACCGGCATGCCCGCGCAGCGAGATCGTGTTGCGCAAGCCCTCGCCGAGCCCGGTGAAGTCCCAGGTGCGGCCGTCCTGCCCGCCGTCGTTGTGGCACGACGCACAGCTCATGTAGGCATCGCGCGCCAGCCGCGTGTCGGCCGCGTCGTAGAACAGCCTCTTGCCGGTCAGCACATTGGCCGCGAGCTTCTCGGTGCCGACCGCACCGGCGTTCGCGAGCAGCGGCAGGTTCAGCTCGCCGAAGTTCACGAGCCGCGTCAGGTCGTACACGCCGAGCGTGCGGTCCATGAAGTTGTTGACGTACAGCTTCAGCCCGTCGGCCGACACCGCCACCGCCTGCGGCGCACGCCCCACCGGGAAGCGGTAGATCTCGGCCTTCGCGACCGGGTCCACCACCGCCACCTCGCGGCTCGTCTCGAGCGCGACGAACAGGAACGCCCCGGTCGGGTGGAACACCGCGCCGCTGCTGACGCCGGAGTTGTCGTGGTCGATGCGCGCCGCGTAGTCCTCGGCCCAGCCCACCAGGTCGATGCGCGAGCTGATCGCGCGCACCGTGTTCTGGAAGTCCAGGTTGCTGCCGTCGCGCAGCGTGCCGCGCAACAGGTTGTCCTGCTTGGACGGCACCCAGGCGCTCTGGCCGTCCGGCGAGATCACCGCCGGCGCCAGGTAGTTCGGGATGCCGCGGCCCTGCAGCAGGCTGTCGGGCTTGTCGCTGTGCTGCAGCACCACGGTGCGCTCCACCGCCAGCGCGGCCGTCACGACGACCACCTCGCCGCCCTTCTTCACGCCGCCGACGGCCGTCTGCACGCTGGCCGTGCCCTCGCCCGGCAACGCCGGCGAGACGAAGCGCGACACCAGCACGAGGTCGCTCGCCGCCGTCACCGACACATGCCGCGGGTTCGCGCCCACCGCCACGCTGCCGAGCGTCGCACCGGTCGAGGCATTGAGCTTCAGCAACTGGCCGCTGCCCTCGAGCGCGACGTAGGCCGCGCTGCCGTCCGGCGCGAAGGCGAGGCCGAACGGTTGCGAGGCGCGCGGCAGCGCCACCGTCTGCGCGACGGCCAGCGTGCCGGCATTGACGATGCTGATCGTCGCATCGCCCTTGTTGACGACCCACATGCGGCCGTCGGGCGCGCGTGCCACGCTGCGCGGCCGCGTGCCGACCGCGATCTCCGCGACCCGCGCATTCGTGCTGCCGTTGAAGACGCTGACGCTGTCGTTGTCCTGGTTCACCAGCCACACACGCGGCGTCGTCGCGGGCTCCAGCGCGATCGCCGACGACGAGGTCGGGCGCGCCGCGGTGGCCGCCGCATACACGGCCTGCCTGAAGGTGCGCGAGGTGACGACGTTGTTCGCGTCGATCGCCTCCACCGTCACGCTGTACAGGCCCGGCGCCGCGTAGGTGTGGGCGATCGACGTGGCGGTGGAATACGCCGTCTGCGCCGTGCCGTCGCCGAAGGTCCAGCGGTAGCGCGTGCCGGTGCCGCCGTTCGACGCGACGTTGAAGGTCACACTGCTGCCAGAGACCACCGGAGCCACCGCGACCGGGTCGATCACGAAGGCCGCCGCGCTGACGTTCCAGCTGAAGGCTGCACTCGCGGTGCCACCGTGCCCGTCGTTGACGCCGACCGTCACCGCGAAGTTGCCGACGGTGCTCACCGTGCCGCTGATGAGCCCGCTGGTCGCGTTGATCGACAGTCCGTTCGGCAGGCCGGTGGCCGAGTAGGTCAACGCATCGCCATCCGGATCGCCGGCGCTGACGCCGAACGACACCGCCTGGCCGACCAGGTTGTTGCGGTTGGCGATCGGCGCGATGGCCGGTGCGCGGTCGACCGTCACCGTCTTCTCCGAACTGCGGTCCGGGAAGTCGTTGAAGTTGCCGCTCTTCAGCAGCGACCAGTTGACGCCGTCGTTGCCGATGTAGAAGTTCCAGCCGGCGATGATGCCGTTCAACCCGCCCGCCGCCGGGCGCGGCAGGTACTTGAAGCCGCCGATGCCGCGCGCCGTGCCGAGGTTGACGATGAAGCGGTGCGGCAGCGGCGCGTTGCCGCCGGTGTACTTGGTGTGCCAGAAGGTTGCTGCATCGCCATCGATCGCGGCGGCGCCCGAATTCTGGCCGCTCGCCGCCTCCTGGCTGTCGACCTGCACCGCCCAGCCGGTGCGCGGGATCACCGCGCCGGCGCGATCGAGCAGGTTGAACTCGGCCATCGAGGTCCAGGCGTTGCCGCCCTGCTCCGACACCGCCTCCAGCATCACGTACTGCACCGTCGCGCCGAGCACCGGCGTGACGTTCCACGCCAGCATCGTGCTGCTGGCCGCCACGTCGTTGCGCGTGCTCACCGTGACCACGTACTGGCCCACCGTGGTCGGCGTGCCGGTGATGGCGCCGCTGCTCGCATTGATCGCGAGGCCCGGCGGCAGGCCGGTCGCCGACCAGGTCAGCGTGCCGGTCGGCGTGGTGGCGGCCAGCGCCAGGTTCACCGCGCTGCCGCTGATGCTGCTCTGCGTGCCGGGGTTCACGAGCTTCGGCGCGGCATCGCCGCCGATGCGGATCATCTTCGACACCGACGGCGTGCCGGCCGCGTTCATCGCGAACAGCATGTAGTAGCCGGGCAGCAGCACGCCGGGGTTCGACGGCAGCGCCAGCGAATACGCATTGCTGCCGGTGGTGGTGAACTGCAGCGGGATGCGGCGCTGGTCGTTGTTGACGGTGTGCGTGGTCGAGCCGACGCGCACCAGCGAGAACTGCGCGACCGCGGCATTCGTCGTCACCGCGATGTTCGTGCCCTGCGTCGCGCTGGCCGGCGCGGTGCTGATCACCGGGCGCGTCGCGGCCGTGCCGTCGTCGTTCAGCAGGTAGTGCGGCGTCAGGATCTGCGCGTTCGCATGGTTGGTCGAGCAGCTGCCGCACAGGCCGCTGCCGGCCGTCAGCACGCGGGCGTCGGGCAGCAGCAGCGCGATGCTGTGGTAATTGCGCGGCACGCCGATCGGCGGCAGCGGCACGAAGGTCTCGGTGGCCGGATCCCACAGCTCGGGCACCAGGGCCGAGTTGTCATCGGACCACGGGCGGCCGAAGCTGTGGCCGCCGATCACCAGCACCTGCCCGTTCGGCAGCACGACGCCGTTGCTGAAGATGCGCGAGTACGCCATCGGCGCGACCTTGCGCACCGAGACGCCGGCGTTCACGTCGATCACGTAGGCGCGGTTGTTGGCGTTCTGCCCTTCGTAGGCCGGCGCACCGCCGACCTTCAGGATCTTGCCGATGTCGTACATCACCGCGTTGCCGCTCTGGCTGTACGCATCGTCGCCGCGCGTGCCGGCCGGCGTGATGCTGCCGCTGCCCTGGGTGTCGATCCAGTTCATGTTCGCGGCCGGCCCGGCATGCAGCACCTTGCCGTTCGGCGCCGGGAACAGCCACATGTGGTTGTCGGCGCGGAACGCGAAATCGGGGTCGTTGCCGAGCGCCGCATCGACCGGCACGCCGGTCAGGCGCGCCCAGCCGCCGGCGGCCGTCCAGCGCTCCCCGTGCTTGTTGCCGCGCCCGCCGCTCCACGAGCCGCCGAGCGTGAAGACCGAGCCGTCGGCGAGGATGGTGTTGGCGTTGTAGCCGCGCGGGATCGTCATCGTCGCGCCGGTGCTCCAGGCGTTGGCGACCGGGTCGTAGACCGTGGTCTTGGCGCTGTCCTTGCCGCCGTTGACGAGGATGCGGCCGTCCGGCAGGTTGGTGGTGCCGGTGCAGAACATGTCGTGGCCGGTCTGCGTGATCAGCGTCTCGCTCGCGTTCTGCGTGGCCGGGTCGAACAGCGTCGTGTAGGTCTGGCCGCTCGGCGCACCGTCGGTGAAGCGGTCGGACGAGGCCCACAGCATCACCTTGCCGTTCGGCAGCAGCGCGGCCGACGGCGTCACCATCGACAGCGGGATCAGCGGGGTCCATTGGCCGGCGCCGGGCGCGGCCACGGCGGCCGCCCGCTCGGTGGGCGACGCACCTGCGTCAGCCGGGGGTGGGGTCGGCGCGGTATCACCGCCGCCGCCGCCGCACGCTGCCAGCAGCAGCGCACCAGCCAGCACGGCACCACGCGGCACCGGGACGCGGAAGAATCGGGTCATGCTTGTCTCCTGCCTGGTGCATGCGGCGGCCCGGGGGCTCGCGCTGCGCCATGTCGTTGATCGGGGAAGGCTTGCTGTAAACGTATGTTCTATTTTTTAATCAACTAGAACATTCGCTCTTTTTACAGGGGTGCCGACGCGCTGTCAACACGGGCAGGTACTCAGAGCGACGGGATCAGCGACTCAGCCTAGATGGGCACCACGCGGTACCGTCGCATGATCGACTGAGCCTCTGTCGACGTCATTCGATGCGCAATCACCGAGGTCGATGAGGGGCTCATCGGCAAACTGGGCCAGCACGAGCGGATCCCTGGAAGAGATCTCACAGGCCCATCGGGCGGTCATCTTCGCCTTGGGAATCTGGATGTCCGTTCCTGCGGGGCGGACCATGTTCTGGCGCACGACCGTCTCCATCCAGCACGTCGGCAGGTCGTAGCCGAGGTAGAGAACCCCAAACTGATCGGAAGGCGGCAGCGCAGCAGGACAGTCATAGCGATTGCCCCCCGCCACACTCGGCTTCATCGGGTTCTGTCCAAACCAATAGACCCGATGGAAAGTCTCCCTGGTGGCCGTCTCGACGGCAAGAACGAAGGCCGGATCAAGCACCGGGAAGGGACCGCTCATGTCTCCTGACCTTCGGTGAGTTCTCTTTCCAACGCTCGCCTGACGGGCTCCAACAAGGAAGAACCAGCGGACAGATTCAGGTAGGCGATGAGCTCATCCTTGGCAAGAACCTTGGCCCGAGGCAGGTTTTCGTTGGACATCAGGCACTCGAAAGGCCGAAGTCCGTTCAAGC
>NZ_JBFUFQ010000028.1:0-44913 GCF_056403355.1 Rhizobacter sp. P2_H3
GCGCGACCTCGAGCGCGAAGGTCGGCCCCGACAGCACGCCGACGCGGCCGTCGGTCGGCCGCACCGCGCGTGCGACCTCGTGACCGAGCCAGCCGGTGCTGTCCTGGAAGCCCTTGCACAACCACATCACGCCGCTCGCATCGGCGGGCAGGCGCCGCAGCACCTCGGACAGCGACGCCATCGGCGTCGCGATGATGATCAGCCCGCCGCGTGCATGCTCGACGCAGCTGTCGAAATCGGACGACACCACCAGCCCCGGCGGCAGCGCGACGCCGGGCAGGTAGCGGTGGTTCTCGCCGCGCGCCTGCAGGCGCGCGCACTGCTGCGGATCACGCACCCACAGGCGGGTGTCATGGCGCGTTGAGGTGCTCACGGCCACCGCCGTGCCCCACGCGCCGGCCCCGAGGACGGTGAGCTTCACCGCGGCAACCCGTGCGTCAGTTGATGGCGGGCGCGGCAGCGCCGTTCGCGGCCTGCTGTTGCTGCGCCTCGAACATCGCCTGGAAGTTCACTTCGGCCAGCAGCACCGGCGGGAAGCCGGCGCGCGTGCAGATGTCGGAGACGACGGCGCGCAGGTACGGGTAGATGATCTGCGGGCAGGCGATGCCGATGATCGGCTGCAGCTGGTCTTCGGGGATGTTGCGGATCTCGAAGATGCCGGCCTGCTTGGCCTCGACCAGGAACAGCGTCTTGTCGCTGACGCGGGTCGTGACGGTGGCGGTGACGCTCACCTCGTAGATGCCGTCGGCGACCGGCTCGGCAGCCAGGCCGAGGTTGATGTCGACCTGGGGCTGCGTCTGCTCCAGCAGGATCTGCGGCGAGTTCGGCTGTTCGAGCGACAGGTCCTTCAGGTACAGGCGCTGGATCTGGAACACGGGGGTTTGGGTGTCGTCGGACATGGTGATCTCGCGATTGACGAAGACGAGTGAAAAAAGCCCGCAGACGGGATGCGCGGGCTGCGGCGCGGATTATGTCCGAGGCGCCAGGGGCGAATTGAAACGCCTGGTGTGTCAGGCGGCCGAGCCAGACAGCAGCGGCAGCAGGCCGCCGCGCTGGTCGAGCGCGACCAGGTCGTCGCAGCCGCCGACGTGCGTGCTGCCGATGAAGATCTGCGGCACGGTGCGGCGCCCGGTGCGCTCGATCATCTCGTCGCGCAGGCCCGGCTGCAGGTCGACGCGCACTTCGTCGATCTGGTCGACGCCGCGCGACTTCAGCAGCTGCTTGGCGCGGTGGCAGTAGGGGCACACCATCGAGGTGTACATCTTCACGGCTTGCATCGCTTCGCTCCAACGACGGGCCCGCACGGTGCGTGCCCCTGAATCCTCAGGCCGATTTCTCGACCGGCAGGTTCGCTTCGCGCCACGCCTTCAGGCCGCCGGCCAGCACGCGGGCGTTCTCGTAGCCTGCCTTGCGAAGGATACCGATCGCGCGCGTCGCGCGTGCGCCGCTCGCGCACACCACCACGAGGGGCAAGGCCTTGTTCTTCGGCAGCGCGTTCGAGGTCTCGATCTGTGCCAGCGGCACGTTCTTCGCGCCGGCGGGGTGGCCGGCGGCGAACTCGGCGGCCTCGCTCACGTCGATCAGCACCGCCTTCTCGCGGTTGATGAGGTGCACCGCATCGGCGGTGCTCAGCGCACTGCCCTGCGCGCCGCGCCGCAGCGAGGGCCACAGCAGCAGGCCGCCGGACACCAGGGCCACCGCGAACAGATACCAGTTGTCGAGAAGGAATTTCACTGCGAAGCCCAGGGTTGGAGGCAAAGGGCGGAATTATAGAATTCGCCGCTCTACCTCCCGGGGTCGCACCCCGCCCGCCCCACAACCACTGCCTGCCATGTACAAACTCGTGCTGATCCGCCACGGCGAATCGACCTGGAACCTGGAAAACCGCTTCACCGGCTGGACCGACGTCGAGCTGACGCCCACCGGGGTCGAGCAGGCCAGGCAGGCCGGCCGGCTGCTGAAGGCCGAGGGCTACGACTTCGACGTGGCCTACACCTCGGTGCTCAAGCGCGCGGTCTGGACGCTGTGGCACGCGCTCGACCAGATGGACCGCACCTGGCTGCCGGTGGTGCACAGCTGGCGCCTGAACGAGCGCCACTACGGCGCGCTGCAGGGGCTCAACAAGGCCGACATGGCCAGGCAGTACGGCGACGAGCAGGTGCTGATCTGGCGCCGCAGCTACGACACGCCGCCGCCGGCGCTCGACGCGAACGATCCGCGTGGCCAGCGCCAGGACATCCGCTACGCGAAGCTGCGGCCCGAGGACGTGCCGCTGACCGAATGCCTGAAGGACACCGTCGCCCGCGTGCTGCCGTTCTGGAACGACAGCGTCGCCCCGGCCATCAAGGCGGGCAAGCGCATCGTGATCGCCGCGCACGGCAACAGCATCCGCGCGCTCGTGAAGTACCTCGACGGCATCGCCGATGCCGACATCGTCGGCGTCAACATCCCGAACGGCATCCCGCTCGTCTATGAACTCGACGAGAACCTGAAGCCGATCAAGAGCTACTACCTGGGCGATGCCGCGGCGGCCGCCGCTGCTGCCGCCGCCGTCGCGAACCAGGGCAGGAAGGCCTGATCAGGCCGGCAGCCCGTACAGCCGCTCCGGCAGCATGCGCGCCGCGAGCGACTTGTCGGGCAGCGCCGCGACGATCGCGAATTCCTGGCACGCGGTGTCGCGCCGCGTCGTCTGCGTGACCGGCATGCCGCGGCGGTCGGTGATGCTGGCGGCGATCGGCGTGCTCGCACTGTCGCCGCGCCGCACCACCACCGCCTGCTCGCCGCTCTTCAGCTGCACGAAGTCGCCCGGCGGGTAGATGCCCAGCTCCTTGACGATGGCCATCGACAGCGGGCCGCCGCCGTCATCCTGGAACAGCTGGCGCGCCGCATCCTGCGTGCTGATCGCCGGCCGGCTGATGCGCGGCGTGATGCGCGCCATGAAGACATCGGCCAGGCGCAGCGCGCGCGCCATCTCGCACGGTTGCGCGTGCCCGAGCGGGTAGCCGCCGCCGCCCGGGCGCTCATGGTGCTCGGCCACCGCCTGCAGCCACTCGGCATCGTCGACACCGGTCGCCTGCAGCAGCTCGACCGCCTGCTGCGGGTGCAGTGCCACCTTCTCCAGCTGCGGCGGCATCGCCGGCACGCCCTGCGCGGCCAGCCGCCCCTGCAGCTCCAGCATCGCGACATTCATCGTCAACGCGGCCTTCACGATGCTGAGCGTGCGCGCGGCACTCCAGCCGAGGCGGCGCGCCATCAGGCAGCACAGCAGCGCGGTGTGCAGCGAATGCGTCAGCCCGTACAGCAGCATGCGCGGCCGGTCCTTGCGCACCGACAGGAAGATGCCGATGTCGGGATCGCGCTCGATCAACGCAACCAGGCTGCCCGCGAACTCGTCGATGCGCGCCGGAAAGCCCGGCTCGGCCAGGCTCTTCAGCAGCCGGTCGAGCCGCCACAGCGTCTTCTCCCACAGGTCAAACAGGTTGGCGGGGCGCGCTTCCCGGGGCTGCGCCGCGCGGGCCGCGGCCTTCACCTCTTCCAGGTCGACGTAAGCGCCGCGCCGCAGCAGGGCCTGCATCTGGCCGCCGTCGACGAACACGTGGCCCKTGGCCAGCAGCAGCACGCCGGCCTCGTCCCGCACGCCCCACGGCAGCGGGGCCCCCAGGCGAACCTGGGATTGCACCAATCTGAGCAACTCCATCACGACCTCCACGCATCCTGCGCGGTGCGAAGGCACCGAGCTTGCGGGGATGTCGACGCCGCAAGAGGCGCCGGCAAGAGGACATGCATCACCTCCCGGTGCGCATGCTCCTGGTCCGATCAGACGCCGGTGTAGGCCGTCTTCACCGTCGTGTAGAACTCGCGGGCGTAGCTGCCCTGCTCGCGCGGGCCGTAGCTCGAACCCTTGCGGCCGCCGAACGGCACGTGGTAGTCGACGCCGGCGGTCGGCAGGTTGACCATCACCATGCCGGCCTGCGCGTGGCGCTTGAAGTGCGTCGCGTACTTCAGCGAGCTGGTCGCGATGCCGGCCGACAGGCCGAACGGCGTGTCGTTGGTGACGGCCAGCGCCTCGTCGTAGTCCTTCACGCGGATCACCGAGGCCACCGGGCCGAAGATCTCCTCGCGGTTGATCGTCATGCGCTGCGTCGAGTCGATGAACAGCGCCGGCGCGAGGAAGAAGCCCTCGGTCTCGGCCTTCACGCGCTGGCCGCCCGCCAGCAGGCGCGCGCCTTCGGCCTGGCCGAGCTCGATGTAGCGCTCGTCCTGCTCGAGCTGCGCCTTCGAGACCACCGGGCCGATGTCGATGCCGGCGCCCAGCGCATGCCCGACCTTCAGGCCGCGCACGCGCTCGGCCAGCGCCTCGACGAAACGGTCGTGGATGCCGGCAGTGACGATCAGCCGGCTCGAGGCCGTGCAGCGCTGGCCGGTCGAGAAGAACGCGCTCTGCGCGCACAGCTCCACCGCCTGCTTCAGGTCGGCGTCGTCGAGCACCACCTGCGGGTTCTTGCCGCCCATCTCCAGCTGCACCTTCGCGCCGCGCGCGACCGCGGCCTGCGCGACCTGCCTGCCCACGTTCTGCGAGCCGGTGAAGCTGATCGCATCGATGCCCGGGTGGTCGACGATCGCCTGCCCGACCTCGCGGCCGGCGCCCATCACCAGGTTGAACACGCCGGCCGGCAGGCCGGCGCGCGTGATGATCTCGGCCAGCGCCCAGGCCGAGCCCGGCACCAGGTCGGCGGGCTTGAACACCACGCAGTTGCCGAACGCGAGCGCCGGCGCGATCTTCCAGGCCGGGATCGCGATCGGGAAATTCCACGGGCTGATGATGCCGACCACGCCGACCGGCTCGCGCGTGATCTCGATGCCGATGTTCGGCCGCACCGACGGCAGCAGCTCGCCCGGCGTGCGCAGGCATTCGCCGGCAAAGAACTTGAAGATGTTGCCGGCGCGGGCGGCCTCGCCGATGCCTTCCGGCTTCGTCTTGCCTTCCTCGCGTGCGAGCAGCGTGCCGAGCTCTTCGCGGCGCGCCAGGATCTCGTTGCCGATGCGGTCGAGCGCGTCGGCGCGGGCCTGCACGTTGAAGAGCGCCCAGGCCGGTGCGGCAGCGCGCGCGGCCTTCACCGCCTCGTCGACCTGCTCGGCCGTCGCGCTCGCGAACAGGCCGACGGTGTCGGCGAGATCCGACGGGTTGATGTTCGGCACGAAGCGCGAACCGGCGACCCAGGCGCCGTTGATGTAATTCAGATGCTCAGACATGTCTGCCCCTCGTCCAATGAGTACATCGGCCGATCCCCCGAGGGGATGCCGGCCGGCTTGGGGCGGCCCGGCGCTCGGCCGGCCCGCGGCGAATCCTTACTGCGGCCCGAGGCGCTTGATCAAGGCCGACAACATCTCGACTTCTTCACCGGTCAGGTCCGTCAGCGGCGGGCGCACCGGGCCGGCCGGGTGGCCGACCAGCGTCGCGCCGGCCTTGATGATGCTGACCGCGTAGCCGGCCTGACGGTTGCGGATGTCGAGGTACGGCAGGAAGAAGTCGTCGATCAGGCGGCTCTGCGTCGCGCGGTCGTCGGCCGCGACGGCGCGGTAGAACTCCATCGCGGTCTTCGGCACGAAGTTGAATACCGCCGACGAATACACCGGCACGCCGAGCGCCTTGTAGGCCGCGGCATAGACCTCGGCCGTCGGCAGCCCGCCCAGGTACGCGAAGCGGTCGCCGAGCTTCTGGCGCACCGTCACCATCGCCTCGATCTCGCCGACGCCGTCCTTGAAGCCCACCAGGTTCGGGCAGCGGTCGGCCAGCTGCTGCAGGCTCGCCGCGCTGAGCTTGCACACCGCGCGGTTGTAGACGATCACGCCGATCTTCACCGACTTGCACACCGCCTCGACGTGCGCGACCAGCCCTTGCTGGCCGGCCTCGGTCAGGTAGTGCGGCAGCAGCAGCAGGCCCTTGGCGCCCAGCGCCTCGGCCTGCTTCGCCATCGCGATCGCCTGGCGGGTCGGGCCGCCGACGCCGGCAATGATGGGCACGCTGTGCTTGCAGGTGTCGACCGCCACCTTGATGACCTGGCCGTATTCCTCGCCCACCAGCGAGAAGAACTCGCCGGTGCCGCCGGCAGCGAACAGCGCGGTCGCRCCATACGGGGCCAGCCATTCGAGCCGCTTCGCATAGGTCGACGGCTGGAAGTTGCCCTGCGCGTCGAAGTCCGTCACCGGGAAGGACAGCAGGCCGGACGAGATGGTGGTTTTGAGTTCCTGGGGTGACATGCGCGTCTCCAATGAAGTTGGGCGGTCGGGTCTAGTTGTCAGTCATCGTACAACATCATTTGTGGAGGCACAAGAGAGGCTGTCGCAACCCACTACACAGCTGCGCTGATCAAGCAACGCCCCGGGATCCGGCTCCGCCGGGCCCAGGGGTGGCGCCCCTCGGGGGCAGGAGCGAAGCGACTGGGGGGCCGTCATCAGCGCGGCGCAGGCGCTCGCGGCTGTTGGCCAGGTGCGTGCGCATCGCGGCGCGGGCCGCCTCGGGGTCGCGCCCGGCGATCGCATTGACGATGCTCTCGTGTTCGACGTTGACGCGCTGCAGGTACTCGCGCCGGCCCTCGCCGGCCACCTTCGCGGTATTGAGGCGTGCGCGCGGGATGATCATCGTGCCGAGGTAGGTCATCAGCTCGACGAAGTGCACGTTCTGCGTCGCGCGGGCGATCTCCATGTGGAGCTGGAAATCGGGCGCGATCGCGTCGCCGTCGTGCTCGATGGCCGCCGAGAACGCGGCCAGCGCGCCGCGCATCACCTCGATGTTGGCATCGGTGCGGCGCACCGCCGCGAGACCCGCCGCCTCGGCCTCGAGCCCGATGCGCAGGTCGAGCACCGCGATCACTTCGCGGGCGGTGGCGATCTGCTCGGGATCGATGCGGAAATTCTGCGTGCCGCCCGTACCGACGACGAAGGTGCCCACGCCGTGCCGCGTCTCGACCATCCCGCCGGCCTGCAGCTTCGACAGCGCCTCGCGCACCACGGTGCGGCTGACGCCGAACTCATCCATGATCGCGGCCTCGGTGGGCAGCTTGTCGCCCGATCGCATCACGTTGTCGCGGATGCGCGCGCTCAGCGTCTCGACCAGGCCGATGGCCAGGCTGCGCGGACGGCGGCGCGGCAGATCGGTCGCAGCGGGAGAAGACGGAACGTGCATCGAACGGCTCATGACGGGGTCGTTGAAAGGGCTTTCAATGTACGACAGGCGGCGCCCCGGACTGCGGGGCTTCCGCGGATCGACAAAGGCGGCCCGTCGTCGTACAACAATGTACGTCGTTGACGACACCGTTTGGCAGCCCGGCGCGGCGCACAAGCCTCGGGATTACCCTCATCCCGCCAGCTTGACAAGCCCCCTGCCCGTCACCAATCATTCGGCCTGTTGTACGACAACTGATGACGTACCTGTTGCCGACAGCGTGACCCGCGGTCGGCCGTGAAAGACTCTCTCGATGACGACCCCGCCGACCTCCACCACGTCCCTGCGCTTCAAGCGCCTGCTGCTGACCGGCGCTGCCGGCGGCCTCGGCCGCGTACTGCGGCCACGCCTGAAAGCCTATTGCGACGTGCTGCGCCTGTCTGATCTCGCCGACCTGGGCGCGGCGGCCGCCGGCGAAGAAGTCAGCCAGGTGCCGCTGCAGGATGCCGCCGCGGTGCACGGGCTGCTGGCGGGCGTCGATGCCGTCGTGCACCTGGGCGGCGTCTCGGTCGAGGCGGCGTTCGATCCGATCCTGCAGGCCAACATCGTCGGCACCTACAACCTGTATGAAGCGGCGCGCAAGCACGGCGTGAAGCGCGTGCTGTTCGCAAGTTCCAACCACGTGACCGGCTTCTACCRCCAGGACGAGGTGCTCGACACGAATGCGCTGCCGCGCCCGGACGGCCTGTACGGTGTCAGCAAGGCCTTCGGCGAGAACCTCGCGCGCTTCTACTTCGACCGCTACGGCATCGAGACCGCCTGCCTGCGCATCGGCTCGTCGTTCGCCGAGCCGAAGGACCGCCGGATGCTCGCCACCTGGATGAGCTTCGACGACCTGGAGCGGCTGGTGGTGTCGTGCCTGACGGCGCCGCTGGTCGGCTACAGCGTGGTCTACGGCATGTCGGACAACCGCACGCAGTGGTGGGACAACACCAAGGCGAAGCACCTCGGCTACGTGCCGCAGGACAGCTCCGAGCCGTTCCGCGCCGCGGTCGAAGCCCGCCAGGCCCCGCTCGACTACAACGATCCGGCCGTGCTGTACCAGGGCGGCGCCTTCGTGCGCACCGGCCCGTTCGAATGAGCGTCGCGCTGCCGATGGACAAGCTCGACGCATCGCGCGACCAGGTGGGCGAAAGCCCGCTGTGGTCGGTGGCCGAGCAGGCGCTGTACTGGGTCGACATCGAGGGCCGCCAGGTGCGCCGCTTCGACTGGGCCACGCGCCGCGTCGAGAGCTGGGCCTGCGCCGAGCGCGTGGCCTGCATCGCGCTGCATGCGCAGGGCGGGCTGGTGGCGGCGATGGAGAGCGGCGTGTTCCACCTGCGCCTGTCGGCCGCGGGCCTGACGTCGACGCGCCTGCGCAGCATCACCCACCCGCGCGACGGCATGCGCTTCAACGACGGCCGCTGCGACCGCCAGGGCCGTTTCTGGTCCAGCACGATGGTGCGCGACATGTCGCTCGCATCGCCGTCCGGCGCGCTGTTCCGGCTCGATGCGAACGGGCTCTCGGCGCCGCTGGTCTCGGGGCTCATCACCGGCAACGGCCTGGCGTTCAGCCCGCGCGGCGAGGTGATGTACCTGTCGGACTCGCACCCGAGCGTGCGCCGCATCTGGGCCTTCGACCTGGACGCCGACGGCACGCCCACCGACCGCCGCGAGTTCGTCGACATGAACCGCCACCCGGGCCGGCCCGACGGTGCCGCGGTCGATGCCGACGGCGGCTACTGGATCTGCGCCAACGACGCCGGCCTGGTGCACCGCTTCACGCCCGACGGCCGGCTCGACCGGTCGCTGCCGGTGCCGGTGCCCAAGCCGTCGATGTGCGCCTTCGGTGGTCCGCAGCTGCGCCACCTGTTCATCACCTCGATCCGGCTGCCGAGCGCGGCCGACGACGCAAGCGACGGCTCGGTCTTCGTCACCGAGCCCGGCGTGGCCGGCCTGCCCGAGGCTGCCTTCGCTTTCTGATCCGCTGACGATTTCGCTAGCCCCATCCACCCCGGAGACAAGACCATGACAAACAGAATCCGCACCCTGGCCGCCGCGATCGCGCTGGCCACCCTCGGCACGGCGCAGGCCACCGAGTTCCGCTCGACCGACATCCACCCCGACGACTACCCGACCGTGCTGGCCGTCAAGCAGATGGGCCAGACGCTGTCGAAGCTGACCAACGGCAAGCACAGCATCAAGGTGTTCAACAACGGCTCGCTCGGTGCCGAGAAGGACACCATCGAGCAGACCAAGATCGGCGCGATCCCGATGACGCGCGTGAACATCGCGCCGATGAACAACATCTGCCCGGCCACCGTGGTGCCGACGATGCCGTTCCTGTTCCGCTCGAAGGAACACATGCGCGCGGTGCTGGACGGCCCGATCGGCGAGGAGATCCTGAAGAGCTGCGAGGCGCAGGGTTTCATCGGCCTGGCCTACTACGACAGCGGCGCGCGCTCGATGTACACGGTGAAGAAGCCGATCAAGACGCTGGCCGACGCGAAGGGCCTGAAGATCCGCGTGCAGCAATCCGACCTGTGGGTCGCGCTGCTCGAGGCGATGGGCGCGAACGCGACGCCGATGCCGTTCGGCGAGGTCTACACCGCACTGAAGACCGGCCTGGTCGACGGCGCCGAGAACAACTACCCGTCGTACGAGAGCTCGCGCCAGTTCGAGGTCGCCAAGTACTACTCGAAGACCGAGCACTCGATGGCGCCCGAGGTGCTGCTGTTCTCCAAGCGCGTGTTCGACGGCCTGAGCCCGGAGGACCAGAAGGCGATCCGCCAGGCCGCGAAGGAATCGGTGCCGTTCATGCGCAAGCTGTGGGACGAGCGCGAGGAGAAGTCGCTGGCCACCGTGAAGGCCGCCGGCGCGCAGATCATCGAGGTCGACAAGGCCTCGTTCCAGGCTGCGATGAAGCCGGTGTACGACAAGTTCCTGGCCGACCCGAAGCTGCGCGACCTGGTCAAGCGCATCCAGGACACGAAGTAATTCCCGCGCTCTGCTGATCACTCACTGACCCACCGCGGCGGCCTGCGCCGCCGCGGTGAAGGAACCCCGATGTACACGAAATTCTGCGCGGCCATCGCCAAGGCCTGCCTGCGGCTCGGCGTGGCGGGCCTGGTGCTGCTGCTCGCGGCGGTGCTGTACCAGGTGTTCGGCCGCTACGTGCTCAACAGCACGCCCACCTGGGCCGAGAGCCTGGCGCTGGTGCTGGTGCTCTACGTGACCATGCTCGGCTGCGCCGTCGGCGTGCGCGACGCCGGCCACATCGGCATGGAACTGCTCGGCTTCCTGCTGCCCGAGAAGGCGAAGCTGCCGACCGAGATCCTGATCCACCTGCTGACGATGCTGTTCGGCGGCCTGATGGCGTGGAACTGCGCGCTGATGTTCGGCTCGGTGCGCGACTACATGATCCCGACGCTGGGCATCTCCGAATCCTGGCGCTACGTGCCGCTGGTCGCGGCCGGCATCCTGATCATCCTTTTCTCGATCGAACACATCGTCGCGCTGCTGCGCGGCGTGGAAGTGGAGCCGGCATGGCACTGACAATTCTCTGCGTCACCTTCTTCGGGCTGCTGATCCTCGGCGTCCCGGTGGCGTTCTCGATCGGGCTGTCGGCGCTCGCGACCATCCTGTACGAAGGGCTGCCGATGGCGGTCATCTTCCAGCAGATGACCTCGGGCATGAACGTGTTCTCGTTCCTCGCGATCCCGTTCTTCATCTTCGCCGGCGAGCTGATGCTGTACGGCGGCATCGCCGACAAGATCGTCAACTTCGCGAACGCGGCGGTCGGCCACATCCGCGGCGGGCTCGGCATGTCGAACGTGATCGCCTGCACGCTGTTCGGCGGCGTCTCCGGCTCGCCGGTGGCCGACGTCTCGGCGATGGGCGCGGTGATGATCCCGATGATGAAGAAGCAGGGCTACCACGCCGACTACGCGGTCAACGTGACGACCCATGCGGCGCTGGTCGGCGCGCTGATGCCCACCAGCCACAACATGATCATCTACACGCTGGCCGCGGGCGGCAAGGTGTCGATCGCGAAGCTGATCCTCGCCGGCCTGATCCCGGCGCTGGTGCTGACGCTGTGCAACCTGGCGGCGGCCTACCTGGTGGCGGTGAAGCGCGGCTACCCCGCCGGCACCTTCCCGGGCTGGCAGATCGTGGCGCGCACCTTCGCGGCCTCGCTGCCGGGGCTGTTCGTCGTCGTGCTGATCCTGGGCGGCATCCTGTCGGGCGTGTTCACCGCGACCGAATCGGCCGCCGTCGCGGTGCTGTACGCGCTGATCCTGAGCGTGGTGGTGTACCGCTCGCTGAAGTGGGAGCAGTTCCTGAAGGCGGCCGCCAAGGCGGTGAAGACCACCGGTGTCGTGCTGCTGCTGATCGGCATCTCGGCCGCGTTCGGCTACATCATCAGCCTGTACGAGGTGCCGACGCTGACCGGCCAGGCGCTGTCGGCGGTGACGTCGAGCCCGTGGGTGATCTTCCTGCTGGTCAACATCATCCTGTTCCTGCTCGGCACCTTCCTCGACATGGCTGCCACCATCCTGGTGTGCACGCCGATCTTCCTGCCGATCTGCCAGCACTACGGCATGAGCGAGATCCAGTTCGGCATGGTGATGCTGATCAACTGCGCGCTCGGGCTGAACACGCCGCCGGTGGGCACGACGCAGTTCGTCGGCTGCGCGATCGGCGGTGTCTCGGTGGGCACCGTGATGAAGACCATCTGGCCGTTCTACGGCGCACTGATCGCCGCGCTGATGCTGGTGACCTACGTGCCGGCGTTCTCGCTGTGGCTGCCCGGCGTGGTGCTGCGCTGATCGGCGCCACGAGGCCTCTCTTTCAAAGACCCTTCAGGAGACATCCCATGATCATTCGCCGAACCCTTCTCGCGCTGGCGGCCGTGGCCGCCGCAGGCACCAGCTTCGGCGCGCACGCCGCGCCGGCCTGGCCTGAGAAGCCGGTGCGCATCGTCGTGCCGTTCGCGGCCGGCGGCACCTCGGACATCCTCGCGCGCCTGCTGGCCGACAAGCTGCAGGTCGCGCTGAAGCAGACCGTGCTGGTCGAGAACAAGGCCGGTGCCGGCGGCGTGATCGGCGCCGACTCGGTCGCCAAGTCGGCACCCGACGGCTACACCTTCCTGCTCGGCACGATCGCGAGCCACGCGATCAACCCGGTGCTGCAGCCGAAGATGCCGTACGACGCGGCCAAGGACTTCGCGCCGGTGATCCTGCTGGGCAGCATCTCCAACGTGCTGCTGGTCGGCACCGAGGCGCCGTACAAGAGCGTCAAGGAGCTGATCGCGGCGGCCAAGGCCAAGCCGGGCGACATCGCCTTCGCGTCGTCCGGCCAGGGCAGCTCGCAGCACATGTCGGGCGAGACCTTCAAGCTGCTGACCGGCGCCGAGCTGACGCACGTGCCGTACAAGGGCAGTGCGCCGGCCATCCAGGACGTGATCGGCAACCAGATCCCGATGAGCTTCGAGACGGTGACGGTGGCGCTGCCCTTCGTGCAGAGCGGCAAGGTGCGCGCGCTGGCCGTGACCTCGGCCAAGCGCAGCATCGCGATGCCCGACGTGCCGACGCTGCAGGAGGCCGGCGTGCCCGGCTTCGACGTGGCCAGCTGGCAGGCCTTCTACGCGCCGGCCGGCACGCCGCCGGCGATCGTCAAGCGCATGAACGCCGAAGTCGCGAAAATCATCGCGATCCCCGAGGTGAAGGCGAAGATGGAAGGGCTGGGCCTGCAATACAGCCCCAACACGCCGGAGCAGTTCGCGACCTTCGGCCACGCTGAACTGGTGAAGTGGGCGAAGATCGTGAAGGACGGCAACGTCAAACCGTGACGTTGCGCAACAGGTGAGCAGCATGGCCGACCCGAAGAAGCCCCTGACGATCAGGATGCACGATCTCGACAACGTCGCGATCGTGGCCAACGATGGCGGGCTGCCCGCCGGCACCGTGCTGGACAGCGGCCTGGTGCTGCGCGATGCGGTGCCGCAGGGCCACAAGGTGGCGCTGGTCGACCTGCCGGCCGGCACGCCGGTGCTGCGCTACCACGTGAGCATCGGTCTCGCGGCCAAGGACATCCCGGCCGGCAGCTGGGTGCACGAGCGGCTGCTGCAGATGCCCGAGGCGCGCGAGCTGACCGGCCTGCCGATGGCCACGCGCGCTGCGCCGCCGATGCCGGCGCTCGAGGGCCACACCTTCGAGGGCTTCCGCAACGCCGACGGCTCGGTGGGCACGCGCAACATCCTCGCGATCACGACGACGGTGCAGTGCGTGGCCGGCGTCGTCGATTTCGCGGTGCAGCGCATCAAGGCCGAGCTGCTGCCGCGCTACCCGAACGTCGACGACGTGGTCGGGCTGGAGCACACCTATGGCTGCGGCGTCGCGATCGACGCGCCCGACGCCATCATTCCGATCCGCACGCTGCGCAACATCAGCCTGAACCCGAACTTCGGCGGCGAGGTGATGGTGGTGAGCCTGGGCTGCGAGAAGCTGCAGCCCGAGCGGCTGCTGCCGCCGGGCACGATCGCGATCCGCGACGAGCGCGGCGGAGACTCGACGACAGCCGAGGCGCTCGACGTGGTCTGCCTGCAGGCGGAGGCGCACGTGGGCTTCATGTCGATGATCGACTCGATCATGGCGACGGCGCGCACGCACCTGGAGCGGTTGAACCGCCGCCGCCGCGAGACCTGCCCGGCCAGCGACCTGGTGGTGGGCGTGCAGTGCGGCGGCAGCGATGCGTTCAGCGGCGTCACCGCGAACCCGGCGGTCGGCTTCGCGACCGACCTGCTGGTGCGTGCCGGTGCCAGCGTGATGTTCTCGGAGACCACCGAGGTGCGCGACGGCATCGCACAGCTCACCGCGCGCGCCGCGACGCCCGAGATCGCCGAGGCGATGGTGCGCGAGATGGCCTGGTACGACGCCTACCTGCAGAAGGGCCGCGTCGATCGCAGTGCGAACACGACGCCGGGCAACAAGAAGGGCGGGCTGTCGAACATCGTCGAGAAGGCGATGGGCTCGATCGTCAAGAGCGGCAGTGCGCCGATCACCGGCGTGCTGTCACCGGGCGAGAAGCTCGCGACCAAGGGCCTCACCTACGCGGCCACGCCGGCCAGCGATTTCATCTGCGGCACGCTGCAGCTGGCGGCCGGCATGAACCTGCACATCTTCACGACCGGCCGCGGCACGCCGTACGGCCTGGCCGAGTGCCCGGTGATCAAGGTGGCGACGCGCAGCGACCTGGCGCGGCGCTGGCATGACCTGATGGATGTGAACGCCGGACGCATTGCCGACGGCGACGCGACGATCGAAGACGTGGGCTGGGAACTGTTCCACCTGATGCTCGAGGTGGCGAGCGGCCGCACGAAGACCTGGGCGGAGCGCTGGAAGCTTCACAACGCGCTGGTGCTGTTCAACCCGGCGCCGGTGACCTGATCGACGCGGCGCTTGCGCAGCAGCTGCTTCAGCCTCGACAGCAGCGCGGCGCCGGCCACGGCGCACAGCAGCCCGATGCCGGCGAAGATGACGGCGTTGCGGACGATGTCCACGCAACGGATCGTGCTGACGGGTTCTTCGGCCTGTGTCATGAAGAAGCTGATGTGCATCACCGAGATGACGCCGACGGTGATGCAGAAGAGCAGCCGGGGAACCTCGCGCCACAGCGTCTGCGGGGGGCGCATCGCTTCAGGCGGCGGAAGCGGGAGCGGCTCCAGCGGCGGGAGCAATTCAGCCAGCTCCAGTGTCGTCAGCCCGGAGGGTCCGCGACGCTCCGGGTCGGGTCGTTCGTTCGGTGACATCGATCTGCTCCCTGGTGGTTGTGGAGAGGATCGAGTGTCTGGACGAATGATGCAGAGAATATGCAGAAACCTGGTTCCAAGGGAAAACCCCAGGGCCGCTCGGGTTGGCCTCTGGTGCAGTCGTCCCGAAGAAGTCCGCCGGCCGGGCCAGCGCACCTGGTTGTGGCGGTCGACCTGCGGCCCCCTGCTGCTCACCTTGCGCACCCGCTGCCCGGCCGCGTTGTAGGTGTAGCTCGTCGTCACGCCGTTCTTGGTGATCGTCGCGAGCTGGCCGCGCAGGTTATAGGTGGCCGTGTAGCCTGAGCCATCGGCCGCGCTGTCGCTGAGCGTGTTGCCGGCGCTGTCGAATACGAGGCTGCGCGCCGGGTTCGTGATGCTCGTCGTCCGGTTGCTCGTCGCCTCCACGCTGTACGCGCTCGGGCTGCCGTTCAGGCTCAGGCCCGTGCGATTGCCGTTCGCGTCGTACGTGATGCCCCAGCTCGCGGCGTTCGTCGTGATGCTGGTCAGCCGACTGTTCTCGTCGTAGCCCAACGCCTGGTCCAGCGCCGGCTGTGTCGTGCCGTCCGCGCTCAGGTGCGTGAAGCTCACGATGCGGCTCGCCTCGTCGTAGCGCACATCCCGCAGCGCATCGCCCAGCGGGTAGCGTGCAACTCACCTGAATGATCAGGCTCCAGCGTGCATGCGCTTTCTTCGGCGAGCCCAAACGATGAAGCAAATTGCGACGGGAAATGAAGAGATCGCCACGTATTGCCAGATGCCGATCAAGCCAGTTGAGGTGGCAAACCACCTTGAGCTTCCGGCGAAGACGGATAACAAGAAGTGCAGGCCTGACAACCATGCAACCGCTAGCAGCGGTATGTGGCGCAGCAGCAGGCAACAGATCACCAGCGCTGGAGCGTAGAGCAGCATCGAGAAGACAACTTGCTGCACGATCCCGACCGAAAAGAAGACACTCAATGGGAAGTCGATCTCCACAGACACCTCTCGATAGCTGAAGTGATTGACCAGAGCTCCAAGCAATGTGCCGAGCCATGCCCCAAAAAATGCCGAAGAACCAACCACAAGAGTTGCCGACAGCCAGTTCCTAGCCTGACTATTGCGCACAGACGCACCTCCGAATTGTTGGAGTTTGGCCTGGACGCAACCCCCAATTGTTGAGTTCCACACGACCCGTGATGTCGCTGGCGGACGCGACCTTGCCATTGCCGACATAGAGCCCCGTGTGCCCGGTATAGCCTTCCCCAGCGTGGCCAATCGCGATCACATCACCAGGCTCCATCGGCCCGGTGACCACCTGCCAGTTGTCGATCTGCGTGTTCGGATCAGCAATCTCTCCCGCAGTGGCCAATCGCCCCTTGACCAGCGGAGGATTCGATCCGCTCTCGGTCACGGCTGTGTTGACGAGTTTGTTGCATTTGAACTCAAGGAACCACCGCGGCCCGCCGCGCCAGCCCGGCTTGCCCCACCCCGGCTCTTGATCATGCGCAGCAGCCGCACTTGCGATTGCACCAGGGCTACACGGTCCGTGGAGTAAGCGAGGGATGACTTTTCTCTGATTAATTCCGACAGGGACTTGCCATCGACGAAATCCAGGAAACCCATTCCCGCCGCATCAATCAGGTTCAAAAATCGCGACAAAAGAAATCCAAATTCACCAGCATCTTGTTCCGAAATAAAAAGGCGGGTCGTCGGATCCGCCTCGCTTCGCCGCACACATATATGAGCCTCAAGATAAATATCACTTGACGACTGCCCTCGTTCGACTCGAGTCCTTGTTGCCTCGATCGACGAATCCACGTCAAGCGCAAAATCTAAACTCCGCCCATCGAAGACGAGCGTTGCCGTAAATTCATTCGACATCGCCAGCGCCATGGCCATTTCTTTGTCCCCGGAAAGTCGTTGCGCTTCGCAACGTTATTCACATCAGGCCCCGGACCGACCGGTTGATCAGACACAGTGCGTCGTGGCAGTTCGCCGTCGCGACGAGCACATCGATGTCATCTGGATGCGATATCCCTCCAAATCGCGTCGACCATCTCGTCCGGCCGGGCGCGGAATAAGTCCGGTGTGCTCATTCGTCAAATCCCCCAATAAATCAATTGCGCAGACAACGCTTCCTGGAGGATCCGGTACCCTCCCTTACCCCGGAACGTCAGCAATCATGCGGGTTCCTTGAATCTTGCAAGGCCGACTAATTCCTTGAATTCATAACCTCCAGAATGCTGTCAGCCAGCACAGAGTTTCTCTCGCCACCTCTTGAAATTCGCTCCAGTTCAGGCCTTAGATCTCCAATCCACCGGCAAAACACCACCTCAACGTCTTGCATACCCTTATCATCGAGAGAAATCTTTTCATAGCCCGCCTCCGGATGAAAGGAGGCAAACAAATCATCAACAAAACAAAGGGCCAGTCGTTGCGAATTTTCGCCACCACAAACTATCACATCGGCAAGGAATGGAATCACCCCCAGAAGCACAGGATAATATGTTCCAGCGTGATTGTTGCAAATAGAACCCATTAAATCATCATATGCAGATGAAAGACCATCAACCAAATCATTGAGAGCACACTCAATACTCCCTGACTTGTTCCATGAAGGCTGCGGAAATTCACTCCACCTCACCGACGAAATCCGCCTCTTGATAGCATCATTCATGTCCATCTCCGTGAATAGCATCCCCAAACTACCATCCCCAAGGCCCACCTGGCTCAGCCTTTACATCCGAAGGAAATTGGGATGGCCTATATTTCGCTTGGCACGAGTAACATACCGGGATTTCTGTCCACTCAAGTAGGCCTGTCTCCGGATTACGTCTCCATCCGTATGCTTTTGTCATTGAAGCATTTTGACTAAGTTGCTCAGCAACCATATCTTCGGCGCACATCCTGCGAGCCTTACTTGACGTACCAACAACAACCTCACCTGCCTCGTGTCCACCTGCATACGTAGCGAACTTCCTCATACTTCTCAGTCCTTCCGCGTCGCGCGCAAGGTCAGCTGCCTTTGCTAGACGCAATGCATTCAGCGCCTCGACCCCTAGCCCAATCAGCCCGTCAGTTGCCGCAAAGATCGCAACTTCAGCGTACGCATTAATCAGGGCATCTTGATAGCGTCTGAATTCCCCTTCAATATTTGGGAACCCCATGCTGCCTGCTTGAAGGCCGCGCGGGTCAACAAGCGCCAATGGATTCCCCCCCACATACCCATAAGTCGTCAGACTCCGAGCAGCCAACCCGATCGGATCACTCTGCGTGTAGCCCCCACCCGCCGAGTTGTAGTACCGGAAGTAGTTGTAGAACAGCCCGCTCTCCTGATCCGCATACTGCCCCGGGAACCTCAGGTTCTGCACGAAGACCCCCAGCCCGCTCGGGTTGGTCTCCGGCGCGCTCGTCCCGAAGGGCTCCGCCAGCCAGCGCCAGCGCACCCGGTTCTGGCGGTCCACCACCACCCGCGGCGTGTTCAGGTGATCGGTGTGGATGAAGTACACCAGCGGCTCGCCTGAGGGGTTCGCCGGATCCGGCGGGAACATCGCCATCGGCGTGTCGCGCAGCCACACGTATTCCCTCAATGGGGCTCCGTTCTGGTCGTACTCGCCCAGCAGGTGGCCCGCCTGGTCGTACACGAAGACCACCGTGCTCTGCGGCCCCGTGCTGCTCACCTTGCGCACCCGCTGTCCGGCAGCGTTGTACGTGTAGCTCGTCGTCACCCCGCCCTTGGTGATCGTCGCGAGCTGGCCGCGCAGGTTGTACCTCGCCGTGTAGCCTGAGCCATCGGCCGCGCTGTCGCTGAGCGTGTTGCCGGCACTGTCGAACACGAGGCTGCGCGCCGGGTTCGTGATGCTCGTGGTCCGGTTGCTCGTCGCCTCCACGCTGTACGTGCTCGGGCTGCCGTTCAGGCTCAGGCCGGTGCGGTTGCCGTTCGGGTCGTAGCTGATGCCCCAGTTCGCCGCGTTCGTCGTGATGCTGGTGAGCCGGCTGTTCTCATCCCACCCGAACTGCTGATCCAACGCCGGCTGCGCCGTGCCGTCCGCACTCAGGTGCGTGAAGCTCACGATGCGGCTCGCCTCGTCGTAGCGCACATCCCGCAGCGCCTCGCCCAGCGGGTACCGGATCGCCCGGCCCGCGAGGTCGAAGTAGCGCTCGTTCGACTTCGTGCCGCTCGCCATCGCCCAGCCCCAGCGCTTGACCGTGCCGGCGAACGGCGTCCACTCGATCTGCGGGATCAACGGCGTGCCGCCCAGCGTGATCTCGGCGACCTCGCCATCCACCCAGGTCAGGCCCAGCTGCCGGCTCGACGGGTAGCTGATGCCGCTCAGGTTGCCCAGCGTGTAGCCGTAGCCCACCGTGTGCGTCAGCTGCGTGGTGTTGCTGCCGGTGCTTGCATTGACGCGCTGCACGTCGCTGACCACCTCGCCCTGGTCGTCGTAGCCGTACTGCGCCGAGCCGCCCGGGTAGCCGCTGCTCGTCAGCTTGCCCGCGCCGTAGCTGAAACCTGCACCGGTCTGGCTGTAGGCCAGCGTCACGGTCTCCGTCGGCTGGCCGGTTTGCGTGTACACCGCCGAGGTCAGCCGGTCGCTCGCGTCGTAGCCGTAGGTCGTCAGCACGCCGCGGCTGTCGGTGCGGGTCTTCAGGTTGCGGGCTGCGTCGTAGGTCAGCGCCTCGTTGCCGGTGTCCGGGCTGATCACCTGCGTCGCATCGCCCAGGCCGTTGCGCGGGTACTGCGTCGCGAGGCTCCTCGGGTCGGTCACCTGCGTCGTGCGATCCCCGCCGTCGTACTCGAAGCGCGTCGTGCCGTTCTTCGGGTCGGTCGTGTCCTTCACCCGCTCCAGCGCGTCGTACGTCAGCCGCGTCTGCAGGTTCAGCGTGCCCGCGCCTTGCGTGATCTTCGTGCGGTTGCCCTGCGCGTCGTACTCGTAGCGCTCCAGCGGCAGCGGTGAAGCCGGCAGCGGCGGGAAGGCCTGTGTTGCCGGCGCCGGATCGGTCACGCCGGCCTGCTGCACACGACCGAGCGCATCCATCAACGCGTTCAGGCTCTGCTTCAACTCGCCGGCCGGGTCCTTCACGCGCTGGTCCGTGCGGTTGCCCGCGTTGTCCAGCACGTACTCGATGCGATTGCCCTTCTTGTCCGCCACCGCCACCACCCGAYGGGCGTCGTCGTACTCGTAGCCCACCCAGCTGCCGTCGGGCAGCGTCACCTTCTTCAGCAGGCCGGTGGGCTCGTAGTCATAGCCCGTCGTCTGCACGCCCACCGTGCGGCTCACCATGCGCTGGCGCAGGTCGTAGGTGTAGGTCGTCACGACGCCGGTCGGGCCGGTGCTCTGCAGCACCTGGCCGGACTTCGCGTACTTCGTGAAGGTGGTCGTCTCGCCGGTCGGCAGCGTGATGCTCTTCAGATCGCCCCGGGTGTGGTCCTCGTTGCTGTCGAGGTGGTAGCTGCTGACCGTCGTGTCGTTGGCGTCGCTGCGCGAGCCCTTGGCGGTGAGCACCCTTCCGTCCGCGTCATAGGTCCAGCTCTGGACCTCATCGGCCACCGCGGTGTTGAACCACGACGGCACCGCTGGCGTCACCGGCTTGCCCGGCAGTCCTGCCGTGGGCGGTGTGAAGGCGGCCCTGTAGCGCGCCACGCCCTTGGTGATGCGCACGTCGTCGATCGCGCCGTTCAGGTGCCACACGCCCTGGCCGGTGTCCGGCGTGCGCCCGATGTTCACCGGCGTGCTTGACGGGTAGATCGCCCCGTCGATCGTCATCGGCGCACTCGGCACGCCGTTCAGGAAGATCCGCAGTGCGCTACCCTGCCGCGCCACCGCCACGTGGGCCCAGCTGTTCAACGCCAGCCGATCGGGGTGCACAAGGGCCGCGACATCGCTCGATCCGTTTTGCGACCACCGCGTGAACAGCATGCCGTCGGGCCCCGTCAGGATCTCGAAGCCCCGCGCCCCCCTTGCCCGTAGTTGCCCATCAGCGTCGCGAAGTTGCCGTACGCGTTCAACCGCACCCAGGCTTCCACCGTGAAGTCATTCGCGCCCAGGTCCAGCGCCGCACTCGATGCGGTCACATAGGTGCCCTGGCTGCCGTCGAGTGCCAGGCCGCCGCTGCCGTAGCGTGCCGCTGACGAGCTGACGCTCGCATTGCCGAAGGCGCTGACCGTATAGGCATTGCCCGAGCTGTCGACCAGCCCCGCCGCGTTGCTGCTGCCGTCCACGTGCAGCAGCAGGCTCACGCTCGCGTAGTTCGGATCCACGCCGTTCGGATCTCCCGGCACCGCCGCCTGCCCGGCCAGCGCAAAGCGCTTGGTCCCGTTGTGGTCCAGCGTCGCCTGCGCCACCCGCTTGCACAACAGCGGCAGCGGCTTGCCATCGGGCAAGGCGGCGGCCGTCGCCGCGCAGCTGGCGATCTGGTTCGCGTTGAACGGATCGCTCTGCCCGTTGTAGATCCAGGTGGTGAGCAGGTTCGGCCCCGCCTGGCGCACCGGCAGCGGCCAGTCCGGGTGCCACTCGGTGCTGGTCATACGGCTGGGGGCCGGCAGGCTGCTCGCCTGGGTGGCGCTGCCGCAGTCATCGGTCTGTGCCAGCCCCTCCACGCTCGTGATCGGCAGCTTGCGCTGCAGGTCATTGGCGTAGCAGCTTCTCGTGCCGTTGAAATCGTCCCGGCGGCTCAGGATGCCGTTCACATCGAACGCCTGGCTGCTGGTGCTGGCCGAGCATCCCGCGCCCGCCGGCTGGCTGCGCCCGCTCAGGTACACCTTGTCGTTGATGACGGTGGTGCTGATGTCGCTCACCGCGCCGTTCGGGTCGGTCAGCGTCAGCCCGGTCGGCGCCACCCAGTGGTGGTCGCGCCACAGGATGTTGGTGGCCGCATCGTAGGTGTCGGTCGTGTCCCACTTCGGCGGCGTCGCATAGGCGGCCGTGTAGTGGTCTGCGCCGCCGGCCCATTGCGTCTCCACGGCCAGGCCGAACGGGTCGTAGCCGTAGGTGGCCAGCCGCGCGCCGCGCTCGTCGACGATGCCCGTCACCGCCCAGGGCAGGTCGCTGCGTTCATAGAGGTACTGCCGCGTCTTGCCCGCCGGGTCGGTGATCAGGCTCAGGTTGCCGCCGGCGTCATACGCGATGAAGGTGCTGCCGGCATCGCTCGTGATCTGGCGGATGCGCGCCCGGGGTGCACCGGCGGGCCACTCGTAGCTGAAGCTGACGCTGCGGCCGGTCTGGTCTTGCAGCCCGGTCAGCAGGCCCGGCTCGGGTGTGCCGTCGCCGGCGGTGCTGTAGCCATAGCTCAGCCGGTTGCCGTTCGCATAGGCCACGCTGAGCAGGCGGCCCTCGGTGTCGTAGAGCTCCTCGGATTGCGCGGCCATGTCGGTGTAGCGCCAGCCGCCAGTGATCTGCTGCAGGCGGTCGAGCACATCGGCATCGGGCTGCCAGATCCCTGTGTCGTCGCGCTTGAAGCCCTGCCAGCTGCCGTCGTCCCGCGTGGCCAGCACGCTGCGCAAGGCCTGGGCGGCATCGGTCTGCAAGAGCAGGCGCTTGTGCAGGTTGCCACGCCAGAATCCGCCGAACGAGGTGCTCGCATGGGCGGCCAGCGCCGCGGCAGATGCCGCCGCAGGCGCGCTCTGCGGCGGCAGGCTCATCGTGTCGTACAGCGCCACCAGCGGCTGCCCGCCGATGCGGCCCACGCCCAGGTCTTCCCTCAGGCTCTTGCCGCCGCTGATCGGGTGGATCGGGTGCCCGGGCTTCAGTTGGGCCGGGCAGCTGCGCGGCGGGCCCTTGATGCGCGTCATCAACCAGGGGCCGCGGATTTGGTAGGTGCCGCCCAGGATGGTCTCGGTGTGCAGCGTCTGACTGCCGCGGTGAACCACGTCGACCACCTGCAGCATCCGGAACCGGCGCTCGTTCGGATCGTGATCCAGGTAGCTGCACTTGCGCTGGGTGTATCCATCGGGTGGCTGCTGAACCGTTTGGCAATACGAGCCGCCGACGGTCTCCAGGATCCGGATCAGGTCCTCGACCGCGGCCGGCACCGACGACGTCCACCCGCCGATGGCTTCGTAGTTCGCCTGGTACTGCGTGATGGGCTGCGCTGCAACCGATCCGGTCCACGCCAGCCACGCGTGCGCCATCAGCAGCGTCAGCGCTGCTATCTTCCTGCTCTTCACGGACCACTCCTCGTCTCGCCTCGACATCGGTGAACACCTGCGGTGTTCGACCGACTACCGGTGCTCGCGGCGAATCCTCTGGAGGAACTGCATCGACGCGGCCGGCGGATTAGACGTGAACGAAATGACCGCGGCAAGACCCGCCAGCCCCCGGCATCGTTGCCACGCCGCGGATTTGACAGTTGTTCACTTTCCCAGCGCCCCCACGATCCCCGCCCGCACCGCCTCCGACAACTCGCGCCGCTGCGCATGCGCCGAGTAATGCGCCGGCAGCACCGTCACCTGCGCCGTCAGCCCCTCGGCCATCACCACCCACCACAGCGATTGCAGCAGGCTGGTGTCGCCGATGTAGGCCGCGGCCGGGCTCACCGTGTGCGACGCATCGGCATAGCGCAACGCGAGCGGCTGCACCGGCACGCCGGTGGTGATCGCCGCCTGCAGCAGGTTGGCGTGGAACGGCAGCACGCCGTGCCCGTCGCTGGTCGTGCCCTCCGGGAACACCGCGATCACGTGGCCCTCCTGCAGCGCCTGCGCCACCTGGTGCACCACGCGCATCGCATCGCGCTTGCGCTCGCGCTCGATGAACAGCGTGCCGCCGCAGGCCGTCAGCCAGCCGATCACCGGCCAGCGACGGATGTCGGCCTTCGACACGAAGCGCGCCGTGTGCGCCGCATTGATCGCGAGGATGTCGATCCACGACACATGGTTGGCGACGATCATCACCGGCGCCGCATGCACCTCGCCGTGCACCACCACGCGAATGCCCAGTACCCGCAGCATCGCCGCGCACCACGGCCCGACGCGCGCCACGCGCCGTGCCGGGCTCACGAACGGAAAGATGAACGCGCAGATCAGCACCCCGCGCACCACGTGCGCGAGGCAGGCCACGATGCGCCAGACGGCGCGCAGCGTGCGCACGGCCTCAGAGGGCCGCTGGGGCTTCGAACGCCACCTGCCCGGCCACGATCGTCGCGGCCACACGGCCCGGCAGCTCGTAGCCGGAGAACGGCGAATGCCGGCCCTGGCTGCGGAACTTCGCCGGCTCCACCGTCCAGCGCGCCGCCGGGTCGAACAGGCACAGGTCGGCCACGCCGCCTTGCACCAGCCGCCCCGCGCTCGAGCCGAGCGAGCCCAGGCTCTCGCCCAGCACCCGCACCGGGTCGCAGGTCAGGCGCGCCAGCGTCTTCGTCAGCGGCAGGCCCTGCTCGTCACCCCACTTCAGCGCCAGGCTCAGCAGCAGCTCCAACCCGGTCGAGCCGGGCTCGGCCTCGGCGAACGGCAGGTTCTTGTTGTCCTCGTCGACCGGCGTGTGGTCGCTGACCAGCGCATCCACCGTGCCGTCAGCCAGCCCGGCGCGGATCGCATCGCGGTCGCGCTGCTGGCGCAGCGGCGGCGTCAGGCGCATCGCGGCGTTGAAGTAGCCGATGTCGATGTCGGTCAGGTGCAGGTGATTGGCGCTCACGTCGCAGGTCACCGGCAGGCCTTCGTCCTTGGCGCGCCGCACCAGCGCGATGCCGGCCGCGCTGCTCAGGCGGCACAGGTGCACGCGCGCGCCGGTGACGCGCATCAGCTCGAAGATCACGTGCAGCGCGATCGTCTCGGCGATCACCGGCACGCCCGACAGCCCGAGCCGCGTCGCCAGCGCCCCGCTGGCCGCCACGCCCTTGCCCAGGTGCGCATCCTGCGGCCGCAGCCACACGGTGTAGCCGAAGGTGGATGCGTACTGCATCGAGCGCTGCAGCACCAGCGTGTCGGTCAGCGGCGCGTCGGCCTGCGAGAAGCCGACGCAGCCGGCCTCCGTCAGCTCGGCCATCTCGGTGATCGCCTCGCCGGCCAGCCCGCGCGTCAGCGCGCCCAGCGGGTACAGGTGCGCGTGGTTCAGGTTGCGCGCGCGGAACTTCAGCATCTCGACCAGGCCCGGCTCGTCGAGCGGCGGGTCGGTGTCGGGCGGGCACACCAGGCTCGTGACGCCGCCGGCCACCGCCGCGGCCATCTCCGACTCGAGCATGCCTTCATGCTCGTGCCCCGGCTCGCGCAGCCGCGCCGCCAGGTCGACGAGGCCGGGCGCCACCACCAGGCCGCCCGCATCGATCGTGCGGCTGGCGTGGAAATCGGCGTTCACGCTGCCGATCGAGACGATGCGGCCGGCCGCGATCGCGAGGTCGCCGGTCTGGTCCAGGCCCGAGGCCGGGTCGATCAGCCGGCCGTTCTTGATCAGGAGTTTCATGCGTTGTTTCCGGCGATGGTGGACATCACGGCCATGCGCACCGCGATGCCGAAGGTGACCTGCGGCAGGATCACGCTCTGCTTGCCGTCGGCCACCGACGAATCGATCTCGACGCCGCGGTTGATCGGCCCCGGGTGCATCACGATCGCATCGGGCTTGGCGAGCGCGAGCTTCTCGTCGGTGAGGCCATAGTTCTTGAAGAACTCGCCGGCGCTCGGCAGCATCGCGCCGCTCATGCGCTCGTTCTGCAGGCGCAGCATGATGATCACGTCGGCGCCGCGGATGCCCTCGGCCATGTCGTGGCACACGCGCACGCCCATCTCCTTCAGGTCACCCGGCACCAGCGTCTTCGGGCCGACCGCGCGGATCTCGGGCACGCCCAGCGTGCTCAGCGCATGGATGTCGGAGCGCGCGACGCGCGAGTGCAGGATGTCGCCGACGATCGCCACCGTCAGGTTGCTGAAGTCCTTCTTGAAGTGCCGGATCGTGTACATGTCCAGCAGCCCCTGCGTCGGGTGCGCATGGCGGCCGTCGCCGGCGTTCACCACGTGCACGTGCGGCGCGCAGTGCTGCGCGATCAGGTAGGGCGCGCCGCTCTCGCCGTGCCGCACGACGAACATGTCGGCATGCATCGCCGACAGGTTGGCGATGGTGTCGAGCAGGCTCTCGCCCTTGGCCGCGCTCGATTTCGCGATGTCGAGGTTGATCACGTCGGCCGACAGCCGCTTGGCGGCGATCTCGAACGTGGTGCGGGTGCGCGTGCTGTTCTCGAAGAACAGGTTGAACACGCTCTTGCCGCGCAGCAGCGGCACCTTCTTCACGTCGCGGTCGTTGACGCTCAGGAAGGTGCCTGCGGTGTCGAGGATGTGGTGGATCACCGCGCGCGGCAGGCCCTCGATCGAGAGCAGGTGGATCAGTTCACCGTGCGCGTTGAGTTGCGGGTTTCGCTTCGAGAGCATCAGCTGCCTTCCTGGATGTCGAAGGTGAATCGGCCGTCGTCGTCGCGTGCGAGGCGAAGGCGCTGCTCGCGCGGCAGCGTGATGCGCGCCGCCGAGTAGGCTGGTTGGATCGGGAGCTCGCGCCCGCCGCGGTCGACCAGCACCGCGAGCGTCACGCTGGCCGGGCGGCCGAARTCGAACAGTTCGTTGATGACGGCGCGCGTCGTGCGGCCGGTGTAGAGCACGTCGTCGATCAGCAGGATCGGGCGGCCGTCGACCTCGAACGGCAGCCGCGTCGGGTCGGCGCTGGACATGCCGCGCGACGCGAAATCGTCGCGGTGCAGCGCGCTGGAGATCACCCCGATCTCGCCCGGCAGCTTCAGCTGCGCATGCAGCCGCTCGGCCAGCCAGGCGCCGCCCGACCAGATGCCCACCAGCACGGTGTCGGGTTGCAGCAGGTTGCGCACGACCGCTTGCAGGTCGGTGTACAACGCCTCGGCGTCGAGAAGCAGTGTGCCCATCAGGTGGTCCTGTCGGTGGAGGTCAAGGCGGCGTTTGTCAAGGCAGGGCTCGCAGGTATTGCTCCAGGATGATGGCCGCCGACGCCGCATCGACGTCGCCGGCCCCCATCGCGTGGGCCTCGGTGGTGGTGTAGCGCTCGTCGACCTCGTGCACCGGCAGCCGGAAGCGGCCGTGCAGCTGGCGGGCGAAGCGCTGCGCGCGGACGGTGTTCTCGTGCGGCGCGCCGTCGGGGTGCACCGGCACGCCGACCACCAGCGCACTCGGCTGCCATTCGGTGATCAGCTTGCCGAGCGCCGCGAAGCGCGCATCGCCGACCGCCGCCACGGTGCGCAGCGGCGTCGCGGTGCGGGTCACGGTGTTGCCGGTGGCCACGCCGACGCGCAGCGTGCCGAAATCGAAAGCCAGGAACGAGCGGGGAGCAGCGGCCTCATGCATGCCCCGCCTCTTGCGAGAGCATGCGCGGGTCGATCCCCAGCAGCGACAGCGCCTTGTCGTAGCGCTGCTCGACCGGCGTGTCGAAGATGACGCCGGGCTCGGCGACGACGTTGATCCAGCCGTTGCGGCCGATCTCTTCCTCGAGCTGGCCGGCGCTCCAGCCGCTGTAGCCGAGCGTGACGAGGATCTTCTTCGGGCCGGCGCCGTGCGACAGCGCCTCCAGCACGTCCTTGCTGGTGGTCATCTCGAGCCCGCCGGGAATCTGCAGCGACGAGTTGTAGTGCCCGCCCTCGCCCGCTTCGCCGCCCAGCCGCTCGTGCAGCACGAAGCCGCGCTCGGTCTGCACCGGGCCGCCGAAGTAGACCGGCACATCGGCCAGGTCGGGGCGGTCGAGCGTCAGTTCGACCTTTTCGAACAGGTTCTTCAGCTTGATGTCGATCGGCTTGTTGATCACCAGGCCGAGCGCGCCCTTCTCGGTGTGCTCGCACAGGTAGATCACCGCGCCGGCGAAGGTGTCGTCGGCCATGCCCGGCATGGCGATCAGGAACTGGTTCGTCAGGTTGATGGTCGCGGCAGGCATCGGGGCATTTTATGACTGCGGCACACTCGCCCGATGGAAAAGGTTACAGAGCCCTCGCTGGACGCCGCGCTGGTGTGGTTCCGGCGTGATTTGCGGGCCGAGGACCATGCCGCGCTGTTCCATGCGCTGAAGGCCGCCCGCAAGGTGTACTGCGGGTTCATCCTCGACCAGGCGATCCTCGATGCGCTGCCGCGCGCCGACCGGCGGGTCGAGTTCATCCGCGACTGCCTGGTCGCGCTCGACACCCGGCTGCAAGCGCTCGCACCCGGCGCCCGGCTGCTGGTGCGGCACGGCCTGGCCACGCAGGAGCTGCCGCGGCTGGCCCACGAACTGCACGTGCAGGCGGTGTACGCCAACCACGACGACGAACCGGCCTCGCTGGCCCGTGACGCCCGGGTGCGCGGCGCGCTGGCCGACCTGGGCATCGCGCTGCACACCGGCAAGGACCATGTGGTGTTCGAGCGCAGCGAGCTGCTGACCGGCAGCGGCAAGGCCTACAGCGTGTTCACGCCGTACAAGAACGCGTGGCTGCGCAAGCTGGAGCCGTTCTACGTCAGCGCGTACCCGGTGGAACGCTACGCGCACCGGCTGGCACCGCCGGCGGAAGATGTCGCCGCTGACATCCCGTCGCTCGCCGAGATCGGCTTCGAGCCGACCAACCTGCACGAACTGCACCAGGGGACGGGCGAGGCCGGCGCACGGGCGCTGCTCGACGACTTCCTGCCGCGCATCGAGCGCTATGGCGAGGCGCGCGACTTCCCGGCGGTGAGGGGGCCGAGCTACCTGTCGATGCACCTGCGCTTCGGCACCGTCTCGATCCGCACGCTGGCGCGCGAGGCGGCGCAGCGCATGCACCACGGCTCGGCGGGCGCGGCGGTGTGGCTGTCGGAGCTGGTGTGGCGCGATTTCTACCACCAGGTGCTGCACCACCACCCACGGGTGGTCGACGCGAGCTTCAAGCCCGAGTACGACGCCATCAAGTGGGAGCACGGCAAGCACGCGCAGGCGCTGTTCGAGGCGTGGTGCGAGGGCCGCACCGGCTACCCGCTGGTCGATGCCGCGATGGCGCAGATCAACCAGACCGGCTACATGCACAACCGGCTGCGCATGGTGACGGCCAGCTTCCTGACCAAGGACCTCGGCATCGACTGGCGCTGGGGCGAGCGCTGGTTCGCCGAGAAGCTCAACGACTACGACCTGGCGGCCAACAACGGCGGCTGGCAGTGGGCGGCCTCGACGGGGTGCGATGCGCAGCCGTATTTCCGCATCTTCAACCCGGTGAGCCAGAGCGAGAAGTTCGACGCCGCGGGCAAGTTCATCCGGCGCTACCTGCCGGCGCTGGCGGGGCTGTCGGACCAGGCGATCCATGCGCCGTGGCTGGCGCGGCCGATCGAGCTGGCCGAAGCCGGCGTGCGGCTCGGCGACAGCTACCCGCTGCCGGTCGTGATGCACGACGAGGCGCGAGTGCGGACGCTCGAGCGCTATGCGGTGGTGAAAGGCTGATCTTCCGGGTCCTCGTCGTCGCTGTCCCCGTCATCGGGCGTGTCGCGTCCCCGCGAATCGCCTTGGCCGCCATGCCGGCGGCGCCCACCGCGCGACGGGCGGGTCGCACGCGCGACACCGCCCTTCGTCCGGGAGGTGGAAGGCGCCGCGCCCAAGGAGCCTCCATCGTCCCCCGGCGGGTCCCCGCCGGTCACGTCCGCCAGCGCGTCGATCCCCTGCCCGTCCGAGCCGTCGAAGCCCGCCGTCCCCAGCGTGACGCGGGCGCCGCCGCGGCACATCGACACTTTCCGCAGCAGGTAGGCCTGGCGGTCGGGTGCGGCGATCAGCGGCTCGATCAGGCCCAGCTGCACCGCGGCATTTCCAACAGGAGCAACTCCCACGGCGTGACTTTCACGGAGGATTGAAGACGGACAGTGGGTGACCGCGCCGGCCCGGCGGTTCCGTCAGCGGCCACGCGGGCGGCGCTTTGTCTGCCCACCCCGTGGCATCACAGCACGCGCCGCGGCGCGGCCGTCGCCGCATCGCCGCTGTTCGGCGTGCCGGTCGGCTCGATCAGCAGCATGTGCACTTCTTCCTCGGCCCACGGCCGGTGCTGCACGCCGCGCGGCACGACGAACATCTGGCCAGGGCCGAGCGTGACCGTGCCGTCCGGCAGATCGATGTGCAGCCGGCCCTTCAGCACGAGGAAGAAGTCGTCGGTGTCGGGGTGGGCATGCCAGCGGTACTCGCCGTTCACCTTCACCACCATCACGTCGTGGCCGTTGTACTCGGCCACGGTGCGTGGGGCCCAGTGGTCGCTGAAGAGTTCGAGCTTGCCGTGCAGGTCGATCGCGTTCATGGAAATCCTGGCATCGAGAGTGGAACTGCACGCAGTCTGCCGCCGCGTGCGGCAACGGTCTTGTACGCTTGTCACATGTCGACCCTGCCTTCCGGCGACGCCAACGCCTCGAGTCCTTCGGATTGGGCCCGCTTCCAGCCGGGTGCCACGCCCGACATCACGCTGATGCGGGCGCATTTCACCGAGCATGTGTTCGAGCGGCACAGCCACGCGCAGTACGCGATCGGCGTCACGCACAGCGGGGTGCAGACCTTCCACTGCCGCGGCGCCGCCCACGCCAGCCTGCCCGGCGACCTGCTGCTGTTCAACCCCGACGAGGCCCACGACGGCCAGCGCGGCACCGACGAAGGATTCGGCTACGCGATCCTCTACGTCGACCCGGCCGCGCTGCCGCGCCACCTGCAACGCGAGGCCGGCACGCTCGCCAGCGCCTTCTTCCGGCAGCCGGTGGTGCACGACCCGCCGGCCGCCGCCGCGCTGCAGCGCGCGATGGCGGCCATCGGCCAGCCGCAGGAGTCGCTGCGCGGCGAGGCCCTCACCACCGATGTGCTGGTGCGGTTGCTGCAGCGGCACGGCGAGACACCGGCGACGGGCACCAGCCCGCTGGCCGCCGGTTCACGGCGCATGCTGCGCGTGCGCGACCACATCCGCGCCCATGCGTCGCGCGACCTGTCGGTGGCCGAGCTGGCGCGCGAGGCCGGGCTGTCGCGGGTGCACCTGAGCCGTGCGTTCGCCCAGCACTTCGGCGTGCCGCCTCACGTCTACCTGAACGCGGTGCGGCTGGAACACGCGAAGCGCCTGCTGCTGGCCGGCGTCGCGCCCGCGCTCGCGGCACTGGACGCCGGCTTTGCGGACCAGAGCCACTTCAGCCGCCGCTTCAAGGGCGCGACCGGCCTGACGCCCGGCGGCTGGCTGCGCCAGATGCGCGGTCAGGCTGCGGCCGGCGGCGGCGGCGCGAGCACCGCATCCACCAGCGCGGTGTCGAGGTACTCCACCACCTCCTTCAGCTGACCGGCTGCGAGCCGGAAGACGAAGCAGTAGCTGTTGTCATACGGCTTGCCGGCCCGGGTGTCGACGCGGCCGCGGCACAGCACCACCACGTGCTCGCCTTCCGCGATGAAGCGCTCGGCGGTGTTGGTGTAGGTGCCTTCGAACTGCGCGAACAGGGGGGCGAGCAGTCGCTCGCGCACCGCCGGCTTGCCGCGCCAGGTGCCGGACCAGGCCGAGCTGCCGGTGATCGTCCAGCAGAAGTCGTCGGCCATCGCGTCGACCAGCGGCCGGCCGTTGCCGACGGCCAGCTGCCCGAAGATGCGCTGCAGCAGCAGCTTGTTGTCGGAAGAAGAGGACAAGGAGGACATGGCGTTGACGGGGGAGTGGGTCATGCCGCCAGTGGGCGATCTAGAGCAGGCTCTAGATCAAGCGATACCCGTCAGCGCTTGAGGGTCTTGGTCTTCGGCTTGAGAGGGCGAGGGCGCGGCAGCGGCCGGCCCTGCGGGTCCGTCGGCGGGCGCGCGCCCTGCGCCACCCAGTCGGCATAGAAGGCCAGCTTGCGGTCGAGCTCCTTCAGCGCCGTCTTCCATTCGGCGATCCGCGCCTCGACCTGCGCACGGTGCGCCGCGAGCTGCTGCTGGCGCTGCGGCAGCGTGCGCCGGCCCTGCATCACGAGCGCGGTGTAGGCCCGCATCTGCGCGATCGACATGCCGGTGCTGCGCAGCCGCTCCATCAGTTCCAGCCAGCCGACATGGCGCTCGCCGTACAGGCGCCGGCCCGCCGCGTTGCGCAGCACGCCGGGCAGCAGCCCCTGTGCCTCGTACCAGCGGATCGCATGCACGCTGCGGCCGGTGCGCTCGGCCAGTTCGCCGATGCGCATCTGCGGCGCCGGGTCGGTGGCCATGGCTCAGGTCCTGCACGCCACCAGGTGCGATTGCACGCCGTCGCGGCCCGCCGCCTTCACGCGGTACAGCGCCTCGTCGGCCTGCGAGGCGGCGGGCTCCCAGCCGTCGAAGCGGTCGAAGCTGGCCGACACGCCGATGCTCGCCGTGCAGCCGATCCGCTCGCTGCCGGTGGCCGCCGGCACCTGCAGGCGGCCGATGCTGCGGTGCAGCCGGTCGGCCAGCGCGAGCACGATCGCGCGGTCCGCGCCGACGCAGCCGACCAGGAACTCCTCGCCGCCGATGCGCGCGACGAAATCGCCGGCGCGCAGCTGCGACTGCAGCTCGCGCGCCACGCCTTGCAACACCGCATCGCCGGTGGCGTGGCCCAGCGTGTCGTTGATGCGCTTGAAGTGGTCGATGTCGATCAGCAGCAGCGTCAACGGCGCGGCCTGGCGCTGGTCGAAATGCTGCTTCAGCGCCTGCGCGAGGCCGTTGCGGTTGAACACGCCGGTCAGCGCGTCGCGGGTCGCCAGGTCGGCGAGCTGGCCGTTCAGGCGCAGCAGCATCATCCACACCAGCGTCAGCGCGGTGACCACCGCCGTGACCGATGCGTAGAGGTAGTAGCCCTGGGCCATCGGGCCGTGGAAGGCGACCGGCATGCCGTCGCGCGCGATGTGCGCACCGCGCAGCAGCGTCAGCGCCGACAGGCCGCCGACGATCCCGACCAGCAGCGCCAGCGGCGCGTGCAGCGGGGCGCTCTGGCGGGTGCGCTCGGCGGCGAGGATCCAGGCGATCTGCGCATACAGCAGGCCGATCATCGCGTTCAGCGCGACGTGCCGCGCCTGCGCGCCGCCGAAGGCCGCCGCGGCGACCTCGGTGCCGATCAGCAGCAGCGCCAGCACGCCGACGCGCCGCGGCGGCACCGGCGCGCGGCCGACGAACTCGCGCACGCCGTCGCCGAACACCAGCACCGCGAGCAGCATCACGCCGTCGGACACCAGGCCGAGCGCATCGACCCCCTGCAGCCCGGCCAGCAGGCGCGCCAGGTAGGCCGCACCGAACAGGCCGCTCGCCAGCGCCCAGCGGCCCAGCCCCGGCGCCCCCGGCATGCGGCGCCACACGAGTGCCATCAGCCCGCCGCTGGCGATCAGGTGGATGGCGAGCATCAGGATGACGGTGGCGGGGTCCATGGTGGCGGGTACTGCGAGGGTGGATTGTCGCCACGGATTCGACGTGAGATCAGTTTGTCACAGCGAACCGGCCGTCTTTTCGCTTATCGTTTTCGGTCCAACTCACAGGACCCCGATGAACCCGACCCTTCGCACCGCGGTGGCCGCCATCAGCCTGGCCGCCCTCGCCCCGCTCGCCGCCGCGCAAACCCTGCCGGCACTGAGCGACGCGCCCTACCCGGGCGTGATCAGCCTCTCGGTGGATGCCACCGACCTCGATCGCAAGATCTTCCGCGTGCGCGAGACGATCCCCGTCTCGCCCGGCCCGCTCGCGCTGTACTACCCGCGCTGGCTGCCCGGCACGCATTCGCCCAGCGCCGCACTCGCGCAGCTGAGCGGCCTGCAGGTCAGCGCCGGCGGCAAGCCCGTCGCCTGGGTGCGCGACGCCGTCGACAGCGCGGCCTTCCACATCGAGGTGCCGGCCGGTGCGGCGGCACTCGACATCGAGTTCCAGTTCCTGACGCCGCTCGAGCCCGGCAGCGAACGCCAGGTCGTCACGCCCGACATGCTCGGCGTGCAGTGGAACGCCGTCGTGCTGTACCCGGCCGGCTACGCCGCCGCGAAGATCAGCGTGCAGCCCAGCCTGACGCTGCCGGCCGGCTGGCTGGCCGGCACCGCGCTGGAGCTGGCCTCGCCGGCCGTTGCCACCACCGGTGGCGCGAGCTTCTCGTTCAAGGCCACCGACCTCGACACGCTGGTCGACTCGCCGGTGTTCGCCGGCCGCCACCTGCAGCGCCTGGACCTCGACCCCGGCGCCAGCGCGGCCGGCCGCGCGCCGGTGTTCCTGAACGTGGTCGCCGACCGCGCCTCGCAGAACGTGATCAGCCCGGAGCAGCTCGCGGCGCACCGCGCGCTCGTCACGCAGGCCGACAAGGTGTTCGCGTCGCGGCACTTCACGCACTACGAGTTCCTGCTGGCGCTCAGCGAGCAGTTCGGCCACATCGGGCTGGAGCACCACCAGTCCAGCGAGAACGGCGTCAAGGCGGCCTACTTCACCGAATGGGCCAAGGGCTCGACCGGGCGCGACCTGCTGCCGCACGAGTACACCCACTCGTGGAACGGCAAGTTCCGTCGCCCGGCCGACCTGTGGACGCCGCACTTCAACACGCCGATGCGCGACAGCCTGCTGTGGGTCTACGAAGGCCAGACGCAGTACTGGGGCGCCGTGCTGGCCGCGCGCTCCGGCCTGGTCAGCGCCGCCGACGCACGCGCCGACCTGGCCGAGACCGCAGCCTGGCTCGACGCCCGCGCCGGCCGCGCCTGGCGCAGCCTGCAGGACACCACCAACGAGCCGCTGCTGTGGGCGACGCGCGGGCGCCGCGACTGGAGCTCGTGGCAGCGCAGCGCCGACTACTACGACGAGTCGCGGCTGATCTGGCTCGAAGCCGACATGCTGATCCGCGAGCGCTCGAACGGCAAGCGCTCGCTGGACGACTTCGCCCGCGCCTTCTTCGGTGCCGAGCCGAAGCGCGTGCAGCCGCTGACCTACACCTTCGACGACGTGGTGCGCGAGCTGAACCGCGTGCAGGCGTACGACTGGGCCGGCTTCCTGCGCCAGCGGCTGGACACGCACGACCGGCCGGCACCGATGGCCGGCATCGCCGCGTCGGGCTGGAAGCTCGGCTGGAGCGACAAGCCGAGCGAGCACTACAGCGCGAAGATGGGGGCCTGGAAGGTCACCGACTTCAGCTACTCGCTCGGCTTCGACCTCGGCGAAGCCGCGAAGGTGCGCAACGTGAACTGGGGCAGCCCGGCCTTCGACGCCGGCATGGCGCCCGGTGCGACGCTGCTGGCCGTCAACGGCCGGGCCTACACCGAAGACCTGCTGAAGGAGGCGGTGACCGCCGCGAAGAGCGGCGGGCCGATCGAGCTGCTGCTGAAGTCCGGCGATCTCTACCGCAGCGTGCGCATCGAGTGGCGCGGCGGGCTGCGCTACCCGACGCTGCAACGCATCGACGGCACGCCGGACCGGCTCGCGGCACTGTTCGCGCCGCTGCGTTGAAGGTCTGAACTGATCCTGGTCAGGCCGCGGCGGGCTCGTCCCCGAGTTCCGCCGCGACCGCCTGCAGGATCTCGGTCGACAAGGCCTCGTCGTCGACCGCGCGCGCCAGCACCTGCGCGCCGATCATCGCGGCATACGCGACGATCGCGCGCTCGCGGCGCCGCGCCTTGCGCCCGCCGACCAGTCCGCCGATGAAGTCCAGCGCGTCGCGCACCCCCGCGGTGAACGCGGCCCGCAGCGCCGGCCCCTGGCGCGCCGCCTCGGCACCGAGCGCCGACACCGGGCAGCCGTCGCCGGGATCGTCGCGGTGTTCGGCCGACAGGTAGGCGCGTGCCAGCGCCGCCATGCCGCTGTCGCCGCGCGCCGCCGCCTCGCCGACGACCCGCTGCCAGCGCTGCCCGCCCGCCGCGAACACCCGCGCGCAGGTCTCGGCCATCAGGTCTTCCTTCGAGCCGAACTGCCCGTAGAAACCGCCGTGCGTCATGCCGGCGCTCTTCATCAGGTCGGCCACGCCGATGCCGTCGAAACCGCGCTCGCGGAACAGCTTCGCGGCCACCTGCAGCACCCGTTCGCGGTTCTGCTCGGCTTGTTCACGACTGACTTTCATGGGGAGAAGACCTTTCCGGCGAGGTGACGCTCAAGATGCCGCTTGACATGATAAATGATGTACGTCATATAATTTCAATCATGACGACCGTCATATAAAACATCTCTGCATCCCCCCGAAAGGATCCGCCATGAACATCCGCAATGCCGTCTTCCTCGTGACCGGCGCCAACCGTGGCCTCGGCAAGTCGCTGGTCCAGCAATTGCTCGCCGCCGGCGCGAAGAAGGTCTATGCCGCCGCCCGCGACCCGGCCAGCATCACGCTGCCGGGTGTCGAGGCGGTGAAGCTCGACGTGACGAACGCCGATGACGTCGCGCGCGCCGCCGCGCAACTGAAGGACGTGAGCGTCGTGATCAACAACGCCGGCATCACGCGCGGCTCGCCGCTGCTGGCCGCCGGCAGTGCCGCGGCGGCACGCGCCGAGATGGAGACCAATTTCTTCGGCCCGCTGGCGCTCAGCCAGGCCTTCGCACCGGTGCTGAAGGCCAACGGCGGCGGCGCGATCGTCAACGTGCTGTCGGTGCTGAGCTGGGTCAACATCCCGAGCGCGGCGACCTACAGCACGAGCAAGTCGGCTGCCTGGTCGCTGACCAACGGCCTGCGCGGCGAACTGCGCGCGCAGGGCACGCAGGTGGTGGGCGTGCACGTCGGCTACATGGACACCGACATGACGAAGGGCCTGGACGCGGCGAAGGCGAACCCCGACCAGGTGGCGCAGCAGGTGGTCGACGCACTCGCGAGCGGTGCCGAGGAAGTGCTGGCCGACGACCTCAGCCGCAACGTGCGGCAGGGGCTGGCCGCGCCGCGCGGGGTCTACCTGGGCGAGCCGGCGGCGGCCTGAAACCGCTGGCGCCGGATCAGGCCGGCGGCGTCCTGGTCTGCTCGTGCGCGACGCGCAACCGGCGCATCAGCTCGCCGTTGAGCTCGCGGGTGTGGCGGTTCCAGCGCTCGGTGGCGCGCTGGATCTCCACCTGCAGGCGCCCGGCGAGTTCGGTCTCGCGCTGCACCAGCGCCCAGATCGCGAACTCGGCCCGCGCCTCGAAGCTGCCGAAGCGCGCGACCGTCGCTTCGAAGGCGTCGCGCGCCTCACCGTGACGGCCGGCGGCGGCCAGCGAACGCGCGAGCAGCAGCGAGATCTCTTCCTCGCGGAAGTTCGGGTCCTGCTGGCGGATCACGTTCAGGTGGCTGATCGCCTCCTGCGGCCGCTCGCGGGCGAAATTGGCGCGGGCCGCACCGCGGCGGATCTCGAGGTCGGTCGAGAACGGGCCCTTCAGGCAGGCCTCCCAGGTCTGCGCCGATTCGCCGAACTCGCCGGCGTCGTACAGCGCCGCGGCAAGCCGCATCTGGTTCTGCGCGGTCGGCGTGTACTCGAACGCGGCGCGGGCGTCGCGCAGTTCGCGCGTCGGGTCGAGCGATTTCACCGCCGCGACGATCGCCTTGCGCGCACCGCGCTCCAGCCGCGAATCCGGCAGGTAGATCGCCAGGAAGTTGACGATGCTGCCGAGCAGCGGGAACGAGAACAGCACGAACAGCCAGTAGGTCTGCTGCCGGCTGCGCACCGCGTGCACGGCAAAGAACAGCGCGATGACGATGTGAAGCCCGAGGCCTGCAATGGGCATGAACGTTCCTCCTCCGATGTTTTGATGGCGCAAATTGTAGGAAACCCCGGCCGGCACGGGTGATGGCGGCGCGAGAGAATGGTCACGAACGGCTCCAGGAACATTCCATGTCTCTCGACTCCCAGCGCTTCACCGACCCGGTCGCCGCGCTCGCGCAGGTGCAGGCCATCTACGAGCAGAGCCTCACGCACCTGCGTGGTGCCCTGCACAGCTTCGTCGCCGGCACCGCCCCCACCGAGCACGTGCGGGCCTGCTACCCCTTCGTGCGGGTGCACACCGACACCGTCGCGCGCGCCGATTCGCGGCTGAGCTATGGCTTCGTCGCCGGCCCCGGCACCTACGAGACCACGCTGACGCGGCCCGACCTGTTCCAGGGCTATTACCTGGAGCAGTTCCGGCTGCTGCTGAAGAACCACAACGTCGCGCTCGAGGTCGGCGTCAGCGGCCAGCCGATCCCGGTGCACTTCTCGCTGGCCGAGCACGACCACCTGGAAGGCAGCCTGAGCCTGGAGCGCCGGCTGCTGATGCGCGACATGTTCGACCTGCCCGACCTGGCCGCGATGGACGACGCGATCGCCAACGGCACCTACGAGACGCGGCCCGGCCAATCGCACCCGCTGTCGCTGTTCACCGCGCCGCGCGTCGACTACTCGCTGCACCGGCTGCGCCACTACACCGGCACCGCGCCCGACCACTTCCAGAACTTCGTGCTGTTCACGAACTACCAGTTCTACATCGACGAGTTCGTGCGCCTGGGCCATGAGGCGATGGCCGATCCGGCGAGCGAGTACCTCGCCTTCGTCGAGCCGGGCAACGTGATCACGCGCCGCACCGGCACGGCACACCGGCCCGGCGACGAGCTGGGCGCGATCCCGCCGCGGCTGCCGCAGATGCCGGCCTACCACCTGGTGCGCGGCGACGGCGCCGGCATCACGATGGTCAACATCGGCGTCGGCCCGGCCAACGCGAAGACGATCACCGACCACATCGCGGTGCTGCGCCCGCATGCGTGGATCATGCTCGGCCACTGCGCCGGGCTGCGCAACACGCAGGCACTGGGCGACTACGTGCTGGCCCACGGCTACGTGCGCGAGGACCACGTGCTCGACGAGGACCTGCCGCTGTGGGTGCCGATCCCGCCGCTGGCCGAGATCCAGGTCGCGCTGCAGCAGGCGGTGGCCGACATCACGCAGCTCACCGGCTACGAGCTCAAGCGCATCCTGCGCACCGGCACGGTCGCCTCCACCGACAACCGCAACTGGGAGCTGCTGCCGCAGCGCACGCCGGAGCGCCGCTTCAGCCAGAGCCGCGCGGTGGCGCTCGACATGGAGAGCGCGACGATCGCGGCCAACGGCTTCCGCTTCCGCGTGCCCTACGGCACGCTGCTGTGCGTCAGCGACAAGCCGCTGCACGGCGAGATCAAGCTGCCGGGGATGGCCAACCACTTCTACCGCGAGCGCGTCGACCAGCACCTGCGCATCGGCATGCGGGCGGTGGAGCTGCTGCGGGCGCAGACGGTCGACCAGCTGCACAGCCGCAAGCTGCGCAGCTTTGCGGAGGTCGCCTTCCAGTGACCGGATGAGCGCGGCTCAGGCCGCGTAGCGCCGCACGTCCTGGCGCGTGACGTGCAGCGCCTCGTTCGACGACAGCTGCGTCACCAGGTGATCGACCGTCGCCCGCACGCGCGGCGCGATCAACGCACGGTGCGGGTAGTGCAGCGCCAGTTCGCGCTCGCCCGCGACGTGCTCGTCGACCAGCAGCGCCTTCAGGTCCCCTGATTTCAGCAGCGGCCAGGCCTGCGGCAGCCCGACCTGCACGATGCCCAGGCCCATGCGCGCCACCTCCACCGCGGCGCCGGTCGAGATCGTCATCACGCAGCGCTCGGGCCACAGGTCGACGGTCGAGCCGTCGGGCTCTCGGAAGGTCCAGGGCGAGACCTGGCCACTGAGGAAACGCACCATCGCGACATCGTGCTCCGGCAGGTCGGCACGGCCGCGCGGCACGCCGCGGCCGGCCAGGTAGGCGGGCGTCGCGACCAGCACCATCTCGAGCCGGCCGACCGGCCGCGACACCAGGCTCGAATCGCTCGCATGGCCGCCGCGCAGCGCGAGGTCGTAGCCCTGCGCGATCAGGTCGACCTGCCGGTCGTCGAAATCCAGCTCCACCATCAACCCCGGATGGCGCGCCCGCAGGCCCGGCATCAGCGGCAGCACGAAGTGCTGGCCGTAGTTGCTCGGGCACGAGATGCGCACCCGGCCGCTCGGCTCGGCGCGCTGTGCCGCGACCGCGTCGACCGCCGCATCGAGCGCATCGATCGCGATGCGCGCCCGCTCGAGGAAGGCCTCGCCCTCCGTCGTGAGCCGCTGCACCCGCGTCGTGCGGTTGAGCAGACGCACGCCGAGCGAGGCCTCCAGCGCGGCCACGTTCTTGCTGACCGCCGCCCCCGAGATGCCGAGCGCCTTGGCGGCCGCCGCGAAGCTGCCGCGGTCGGCGGTCTGCACGAACGACAGGATGGCCGGCACCCGCTGCGCTGCATCCATTCCCAACCTCGGGTTATGAGTTCATGAACCTTCAGCCATCTTACGTTGAGGATGACCGGTTCGCACAATGCCTTCCATCGACATCTACCTGGAGCCCCACATGCCTTCTTCCACTTTCGCCATCCTTGGGAATGGCACCGTCGGCACGACGCTCGCGAAGGGCTTCGCCGCCCGCGGCGACCGTGTCGTCTTCGGCAGCCGCGACAGCGCCGGCGCCAAGGCCCGCGCCGCGCTGGACGCCGTCCCCGGCAGCACCGCAGCCAGCCTGGTCGATGCCGCCCGGCAGGCCGACAGCGCCGTCATCGCGCTGCCGTGGGCGGCCGTGAAGGGTGCGTTGACGCCGGCCCTCGCCGACGCGCTCGCCGGCAAGACCGTGATCGACGCCGTCAACCCGGTCGACTTCAGCTCGGGCCAGCCGGCGCTCGCCCTCGGCTTCACCGACTCGGCCGGCGAGACGGTGCAGCGGCTGCTGCCGCAGTCGAAGGTCGTGAAGGCCTTCAACATCATCACGGCGTCGCACATGGTGCAGCCGAAGCTGCCGGACGGCGAGCCGGACATGTTCATCGCCGGCAACGACGCCGGCGCCAAGGCCGAGGTCGCGGCGATCCTGCGCAGCTTCGGCTGGCGCAGCGCGATCGACCTCGGCGGCATCGAACAGGCCCGCTTGCTGGAGTCGCTCGCGATGATCTGGATCCGCTACGGCTTCGGCAACAACCACTGGAGCCACGGCTTCAGCCTGCTGAACCGCAAGCCGGACTGATCAGGCCCCCGCGAGCACGCTCTTCGGTTCGAGAAACGCCTCGAGCCCGAACGCGCCAAACTCGCGGCCCAGGCCCGACTGCTTGAAGCCGCCGAACGGCGCGCGCGGCTCGTTGTGCAGCCCGTTGATCAGCACCCGGCCGGCCTGCAGCCGCGTGGCCACCGCGCGGGCGCGCGCCGGGTTCGACGACGCGACGTAGGCCTGCAGCCCGTAGACGGTGTCGTTCGCGATCGCGACGGCGTCCTCCTCGTCGCAGTAGCCGATGAGGGCCAGCACCGGCCCGAAGATCTCCTCGCGGGCGATGGTCATGTCGTTGCGCACGTCGGCGAACACCGTCGGGCGGATGAACCAGCCGCGCGGCAGGCCGTCGGGCCGGCCCTCGCCGCCGGTCACCAGCCGGGCGCCCTCGGCGATGCCGATCCCGATGTAGCGCTGCACCCGATCGAACTGCCGCTGGCTCACCATCGGCCCGATCGCCGTTGACGGATCGGCCGGGTCGCCGACCCGCACCTGCGCCACCGCATCGCCGATGCGCTGCGCGTACTCCGCCATCCGCACCTGCGGCACCAGGATGCGCGTGCCGGCGATGCAGGCCTGGCCGCTGTTGATGAAACCGGCCGCGACGGCGAGCTTCACCGCCGCGTCGGTGTCCGCGTCGTCGAGGATCACGGTCGGCGACTTGCCGCCGAGCTCGAGCGTCACGCGCTTCATCGTCTCGACGCCGGCCCGCAGGATGCCCTTGCCGACGGTCGTCGAGCCGGTGAACGAGATCTTCGCGACATCGGGGTGCGTGGCGATCTCGGCACCGACCACGTCGCCGCGGCCGTTGACGATGTTGAACACGCCCGGCGGCAGGCCGGCCGCGTGCAGCGCCTCGGTGACGACCTGGGTCTGGATCGCGCTCATCTCGCTGGGCTTGATCACTGCAGTGCAGCCGGCCGCGATCGCGGTGGCGAGCTTATTGCAGATGAAGCCGGCATTCGCATTCCACGGCGTGATCAGCCCGACCACGCCGACCGCTTCCATCACGACGTCGGCGCTGCCGATGCGCCGTTCGAGTGGATAGGCCTCCAGCGTCTGCGCCGCCAGCAGGAAGGCGTCGGCCGCGTACTGCGCGCCCCACTGCGCCCGCGACACCGGCCCGCCGTACTCGAGGATGGTCGCGTCGCGGATGTCGTCGACGCGCGCCAGCACCGCCCGGTGCAGGCGGCGCAGCATCGCGACGCGCTCGGCCTTCGGGCTGCGCGACAGGCCGGGCAGCGCGCGCCGGGCGGCGGCGATCGCGCGGCGCGCATCCTCCACGTCACCGAGCGCGACCTGGCCGATAAGCGCCTCGGTGGCCGGGTTGAAGAGGTCGAAACGCTCCTGGCCGTGCGGGGCGACGAAGGCGCCGTCGATGTAGATCCGGGTGATGCCGTGCATGTCGATGTCCTGTGCAATGAAGGGATGCATCGAATCTAGAGGCCGGGCATTGATTTGATAAGCTGCACGAATCCCGATGACTAGTTCTGGTAATCAGGACAATGCACAAGTCAGGCCTCGTCGAACTGGAAGCGGTGCTGGCCGTGGCGCGGCACGGCAGCTTCCGTGCAGCCGCCACCGACATGGGCATGTCGACCTCGGCGCTGAGCAGCGCGGTGGCCGGGCTCGAGGCGCGCCTCGGCGTGCGCCTCTTCAACCGCACGACGCGCAGCGTGGCGCTGTCCGGGGCCGGCGAGCAGTTCGTCGCGCGCATCGCGCCGGCGCTGGGCGACATCCGCGGCGCGATGGAGGCGGTGAACCTGCTGCGCGACACGCCGGCCGGCACGCTGCGGCTGAACACCTCGGTCGGTGCGGCGCGCATCGTGTTCGAGCCGATCGTGCTCGAGTTCCTGAAGCGCTACCCGCAGATGCAGGTCGACCTGGTCACCGAAGGGCGGCTGATCGACATCGTCGCCGAGGGCTACGACGCCGGCATCCGGGTGGCCGACACGGTGCCGCGCGACATGATCGCGGTGCCGATGAGCGGCGCGATGCGCATGGCGGTGGTCGCGTCGCACGACTACGTGGCGGCGCACGGCAGCGCCGCCACGCCGGGCGAGTTGATGAACCACCGCTGCATCCGCTGGCGCCTGGCGAGCGGCGCGCGCTACCGCTGGGAGTTCGAGCGGCACGGCGAATCGCTGACGCTGGACGTGCCCGGCCCGATCACGCTCGACGAGCCGTCACTGATGCGCAGCGCGGTCTTCGCCGGCGTCGGTGTCGGCTACCTGTCGGAGCTGCACGTCGGCGACGACCTGAAGCAGGGACGGCTGCTGCGCATGCTCGCGGACTGGACGCCGCCCTACCCCGGCATCTGCCTGTACTACCCGACACGCCGGCATGTGCCGGCGGGCTTGCGGGCGTTCATCGCGCTGATCCGCGAAGTCATGCAGGCGGGGTGAAATACGGCCGCTCGTCGGCGAACAGCAGCCGGCGGGCCGCATCGCGCCACGCCGCCGGCGCCTCGCGGCCGAGCAGCACGACGCCGGCCGCGTACGCGTGCACGCGCCATTGGAACGACATCTCGGCCAGCACGCGCTCGGCCACGCCGACATCGCGCGTCTTCTGCAGTTGCTCGAAGAACACCCGCATCAGCGCTGCATCGGTCGGCGAGCGGCGCGCGACGGCGGCAACGAAGGGCTCGATGTCCTGCCCGCCGCGTGCCGCGACGGCAGCAGCGAGCCACGCGGTCGCATCGTCGACGCCGCTGTCCGTCGGCAGCGCGATCGCACGCAGGACGAGTGGCTGATCGGCACCGTCGGACGCCGCCGCCAACCGCAGCAGGCGGGCCTGGCGGTGCGCGGAGCCGCCGGCCGCGGCCTTCATCGCCGCATCGATGCGGCCGCGCGCCAGCTCGGCGTACTCGGTCGGCAGGCCTTCCTCGGCCGGCGCGGTCCCGCTCTCCATCGCCAGGCGCGCGCGCAGCACCGGCGACGCCTTGGTCAGCTCGGCCATGCGCTTCGCGTCGTCCTGCTTCAGGAAGCGGCGCAGCCGCGCCTCGTCGATCGCGATGTAGCTCGCCAGCGAGGCCATGCGCCCGCGCGCTTYGCCCAGGCCGGCCAGGCCTGCATCGAGGCGGCCGAAGTCGAGTTCGGAATACGCCGCGGCATAGCCGAACCACGCGTGCGCCGGCCAGCGCGCATGGCCGTCGATGAAGGCCTGCCACTTCTGCGGGCTCTCGGTGTCGCAGCGCACCGCGGCATAGCGCAGGTTCGGGTTGTCCTGCGCCGCCCGGCTGGCCGCCACATGGCGGGCGCAGACCTCGGCATGCGCAGCATTCTGCGTGCCGTCCTGCTCGGCACGCAGCGACGCCACTTCGTCGGACGTCGCCTTCAGCCGCTCGCGCACCAGCGCCAGCAGCTGGGCATCGTCGCCGACCATGCCGAGCCACGGCACGGCCGGCCCGCTGCCGCCGGCCTCCCAGCGCAGGTGCGTGGCGATCAGCTGGCGGCGCTGCACGTCGTTGGCCAAGGCGTCCAGCTGCCGATCGGGCGGCATGTCGACCAGCCCCTGCAACACGGTGCGCGTGCCGCCGCCGCCCTTCGTGCTGATCGACTTCGGCGGCTCCTCGAACACATGCTCGGCGCCGGTCGACAACCAGCGCGGCGTGCCGAGCATGCGCTCCGGAATGCTCTGCGTGCGGCCGTACACCGCGGTCCACTCGACCAGCGGCGCGGCCGACGCGACGTTGTAGACGTAGGTGCCGAAGCTGCCCTTCGCATCGGCCTCGAACGACTCGATCAGCGCGCCCTTCGGCGTGCGCGACTCGACCTGCACCATGTGCCCGGCCGGCAGCGTGAGCCGCTGCAGCGCGTTCGGTGCGACCGCCAGCGGCGGGCGCCCGGCCACCGTCACCTGCACCGGCGTGCCCAGCCCGTTGTAGACGACGATCTGCGCATCGCCCACCGAGCCGCCCAGGCCCAGCACCGCGGCGATGATGCCGCCGGCCACGCCGAGCCGCGCGAGCGCCGGCACGGCGCCATCGGCCGTCTGGAAGCGGGCGAGCCAGCCGAGGCGCGTCTGCCGCTGGCGTTCGCGGCCGGTCAGCAGCGTGGCAT
>NZ_JBFUFQ010000029.1:0-43944 GCF_056403355.1 Rhizobacter sp. P2_H3
CCCGTACATCTTCAACGTGCGCGCCACCTACCAGCGCGAGGCCGAGCGCGCGATCCGCCACCTGAGCCTGATCGGCATCGAGCGCATCGCGGTGCTGCATGTCGACGACAGCTTCGGCGTCGATGCCGTCGTCGGCGCCGCGGCCGGCTTCACCGCGGTCGGCAAGCAGCCGGCAGCGGTCGAGAAGTTCGACCGCGCGAAACCCGACTTCAGCGCAATCGTGCCGAAGCTGATCAAGCTGAACACGCAGGCCGTGCTGTTCATCGCCTCCGGGGCCGTCGTCGCCGAAGGCACGAAGGCGCTGCGCGATGCCGGCAGCCCGGCGCAGATCGTCACGCTGTCGAACAACTCCTCCAGCGGCTTCATCACGTTGATGGGCGACAACGCGCGCGGCGTGATCGTCACGCAGGTGTTCCCGTACGAGCGCTCGATCGCGTCGCCGCTCGTCAAGGAAGCGACCGAGCTCGCGAAGGCCAAGGGCCTCGATGCGGTGTCGCCGGCGATGATGGAAGGCTTTGCGGGCGCGAAGGTGCTGGTCGAAGGCCTGCGCCGCGGCGGCGGCACGCCGACGCGCGACAAGCTGCTCGCGGCACTGAACAACCTGCACAAGTACGACATCGGCGGCATGGAGGTCAGCTTCAGCACGAGCGACCACACCGGTCTCGATTTTGCAGATCTCTCCATCATTGGATCCGACGGCAAGTTCCGTCGCTGAGCGCTTCGCGCACCACGTCACGCCATTGATGGCGTGACACGCAGACAGGCGTACTGCACACAGGCACGCCCGCCCTGCCCGTGAAACCATGGATTTCCTTGTGTTCACAGACAGAGCGGAGACACGTGATGAAGCAGTACCTCGGTGCGTTGGCCCTGGCGGCCGCGATGATGTCGATCGGCGCCCCTGCCGCAGCCCAGCTCCTGGTCGGACAGACCTCCGGCTTCACCGGCCCGGCGGCGGCCGGCGTGAAGGAGAACACCGACGGTGCGAAGCTCTACCTCGACTGGGTCAATGCGCAGGGCGGCGTGCACGGGCAGCCGATCCAGCTGGTCTCGCTCGATGACAAGTTCGAGCCGCAGCTCAGCGCCGAGAACGCGAAGAAGCTGATCGTCGAGAAGAACGTGCTGGCGCTGTTCCTCGGCCGCGGCACGCCGAATGCGCAGGCCGTGCTGCCGCTGCTGAACGAACACCGGGTGCCGATGATCGCGCCGTCGACCGGTGCGATGGCCCTGCACAAGCCGCTGCAGCCCTACGTCTTCAACGTGCGCGCCACCTACCAGCGCGAGGCCGAGCGCACGATCCGCCACCTGAGCCTGGTCAGCGTCGACCGCATCGCGGTGCTGCAGGCCGACGACAGCTTCGGCGCCGATGCGGTGCAGGGCGCGATGGCCGCTTTGATGCGATCGGCAAGAAGCCGGTGATGCTTGCGAAGTTCGATCGCAGCAAGCCCGACTTCAGCACGCTGGCGCCGAAGGTCGCGACATCGGGCGCACAGGCGGTGCTGTTCATCGGCTCGTCGAGTGCGGTTGCCGAGGGCACGATGGCGTTGCGCAATGCCGGCTCCGCCGCCCAGGTGGTGACGCTGTCGAACAACGCGGCCAGCGGCTTCATCAAGATGATGGGGGTCAACGGTCGCGGCACCATCGTCTCGCAGGTGTTCCCGTACGAGCGCTCGATCGCGTCGCCGATCGTCAAGGAAGCGCTCGAACTCGCGCGGGCCCGCAAGCTCGACGGCATCTCGCCCGCGATGATGGAAGGCTTCGCTGCCGCGAAGGTGCTGGTCGAGGGCCTGCGCCGCGCCGGCCCGGCGCCGACGCGCGAGCGGCTGGTGGCCGCACTGAACGGCCTGACCCGCTACGACATGGGCGGCATGGAGATCAGCTACAGCGCCACCGACCACACCGGGCTCGACTTCGCCGACCTGTCCATCATCGGCAACGACGGCAAGTTCCGCAGGTGATGCAGCCGGCCTACTCCCAGGGCAGCATCAGCGTCACCATCAGCAGCTTCTCGAACTCCGGCTCGAAGCGCTCGACGATCGCCTGCGGGTCGTTGCACAGCGCATCGTCGGTGACCAGCCCGAACTGCACGCCGCCGCCATAGCTCAGGATGCTGACGCCGACGCCGATGTGGCCCGACTGCGGCACCCAGAACATCGTCTGGCGCAGCGTCGAGCCGCAGAACTTCAGCGGCACGGCCGGCCCCGGCACGTTGGTCATCACCGCGGTCGCCTTCTTCGCGAACAGGTTCAGCAGTGCATCCTGGGCCGGCTTGATCAGCAGCCCGGCCACCGACAGCACCGCGAACGCCAGCAGCGGCTGGTAGCTGCCCTTCAGGTCGGTCATGCGCGCGCGCACCGCGTAGACGCGCTCGACCGGGTTGCCGATGCCGATCGGCAGCACCAGCGGCACCAGCCCGAAGCGGTTGCCGAGCTGGTGCGCCTTCTCGAGCGGGCGCAGGTTCACCGGCACCATCGCACGGATCTCCTGTCCGTCCGGGTTCTCGCCGCGCGCCCGCAGGTAGCCGCCGATCGCACCGGCCACGCAGGCCAGCAGCACGTCGTTGACCGAGCAGTTCAGCGCGCGGCCGATCGCCTTCACCTGGTCGAGCGGGATCGGCTCGCCCCAGGCCACATGCTTGCGGCCGACCGGCGTGCCCTTCAGCGAGGTCGGCGAATCGTCGGGCATCAGCGCGAGCGCGGCGACGTCGCTCAGCACCTGGTAGCCGGTGCGCGCCATGTCGAGCGAACCCAGCAGCGGCTGCTGCGGATGGGCCAGCATCTCCATCGATTTCGCGATGCCGCCGCCGTACATGCCGATCGCCTTGACGGTCAGGTCGGTCAGCGGCTTGACGACCGCGTCGGAGAGCCAATCGGCATCGCCTTCCTCGTCATCCGCCTTGCCGCGCGTGCGGCGCGGCGGCGGATCCTGGCCGCCGTCGGTGATCGACAGCATCACCGAGATCAGCGCGATGCCGTCGGCGATGCAATGGTGCACGCGGGCGATCAGCGCACTGCCGCCTTCGTAGTCGTCGATCAGGTGGAACTGCCACAGCGGGTGTGCGCGGGCTAGCGGCGTGGTGCTCAGCTCGGCAACGCGTTCCTGCAGCGCCTGGCGGGCCGACTGGCCGCGCGCGCGCTGCAGCGGCTCGTGCAGCACGTGGCGCTGCAGGTCGAAGGCCGGGTCGTGGACCCAGCTCGCGCCCATCGCGTCCTCGACCACTTTCTGGCGGAAGCGCCCGTACTTCAGCAGCTTGTCCTCGACGCGCTCGCACAGCGCGGCGTGCGTGATGGCCGGCTGCAGCAGCCAGACGCCGACGATCATCATCAGGTTCACGTCGTTGTCCATGCGCAGCCAGGCGGTGTCGACGCGCGACATGCGCTGGGCGCTGACGTGGGGGGAGGTGGGCATCGTCGAGGTCTCCTGGGGGATGAATCTTGTTGTGCGAGCGACGATGATGGGTAACATTCGCCGCGTCAATGCCGACTTTCACCCAAGCATCCCCGGAGACATTCATGGCCGACCTCAAGTCCCTGTTCGAAGCCGCCGTGGCCGACTCGAAGAACCTGCCCGAGAAGCCCGACAACATGACGCTGCTGAAGATCTACGCGCTGTACAAGCAGGCGAGCAGCGGCGACGTCGACGGCAAGCGCCCCGGCTTCACCGACATGGTCGGCCGCGCCAAGTGGGACGCCTGGGATGCCGTCAAGGGCAAGTCGTCCGACGAGGCGATGCAGGAGTACGTCGACCTGATCGAATCGCTGAAGGAATGACCCGCGATCGCCAGCCCGGGCTGGACACGCTGCGGGCCCTGGCGATCCTGTTGGTCTTCGCCTACCACTACCGGGTGTTCGTCAGCGGGCAGGACACCTTCGGCTGGGCCAGCGCGATCGGCTGGACCGGCGTCGACCTGTTCTTCGTGCTCAGCGGCTACCTGATCGCCAACCAGCTGCTGGGCGGGCTGCTGCAGGAGCGCCGGCTGTCGTTCGGCGCGTTCTATGCGCGGCGTGCGCTGCGCACGCTGCCGAACTTCTGGGTCGTGCTGGCGCTGTACTTCCTGCTCCCGGCGGTGATGGGCGGGCGCGAGCCGCCGCCGCTGTGGCGCTTCCTGACCTTCACGCAGAACATCGATCTGCAGCCCGGCACCGCCTTCTCGCATGCCTGGTCGCTGTGCATCGAGGAGCAGTTCTACCTCGGGCTGCCGCTGGCGCTGTGGGGCGTGACGCGGCTGCGGCACCGGCTTGCGCTGGCCTGGGCGCTGATCGCCGCGCTGGTGCTGGCGGCCATCGCGTGGCGCAGCGCGCTGTGGTTGCAGTACGGTCGCGAGGCCGGCGGCGCGATCGAGCGCTACTACCCGACGGTGTACTACGGCTCGCTGTCGCGGCTCGACGAGTTCCTGCCCGGCGTTGCGCTCGCGCTGCTGAAGAATGGCCATCCGCAGGTGTGGGCGCGCCTGATGCAGCACGGCAAGGCCCTGTTCGGGCTCGGGCTGGCCGCGACGCTCGCGATGCTGTGGGGGCTGATGAACTTCTACGAGATCGACGGCTACGGGTACGGCTACCTGATGAGCGGCTTCGGCTACTCGCTGATGGCGATGGCCTGGGCGTTGCTGCTGCTCGGGGCGCTGAGCCAAGGGTCGCCGCTGCAGCGCTGGCAGGTGCCGGGTGCTGCCTCGCTCGCGCTGCGGTCGTACGCGCTGTACCTGACGCACAAGCCGATCGCATTCATCGTGAACCGGCAGTTGAAGCCGTGGGCGCTGCCGGCGCCGCTGCTGGTGGTCGTGATCTCGGCCGCCTGCCTGCTGGGCGGCTGGCTGCTGTTCAAGCTGGTCGAGACGCCGCTCATGCGGCTGCGGGATCGGTGGGTGCCGCGACAGTTCGATGCGGACAAGATGGCGTCGCGCAGCGCGCCGGTCGGGGCCGGTTGAGCTTCACCCGCCCTTGGTCTTCTTCGCCGCCGCCTTCTTCGCCGGCGCCTTGCCCCCCGCCAGCAGCGCATCCAGGTTCTTCTCGATCTCGCCCTGGATCGTGCCGGCGAACGCCCCCATCAGGAAGCCGAGCTTCGCCTGCAGGTCGAAGTGGTCGGCCGCGACCACCAGCTCGCCGCTGACGCCGGAGCGCTTGAACTCCACCGTGTCGCTGTACTCGCCCTCGATCACGGTGCATTCCATCTCGAACTTCTTCTCGGCCTCCTCGGCCCATTTCCACGCGATCTCGCGCGCGCGGGCCAGGCCCAGGTCGTGGTCGCGGTGGATGTGGATGTCGGGCATGTCGGTCTCCTCGGGTCCTCATGGGGTCGCTGTGGTGGCGGCAACGGTGGCGCCGGCCGCCTGCAGTGTCGCGCGCCGCTCGTCGCGCGGCAACGCGGCGATGCGGCGCACCTCGGCGTAGAAGCGGTCGAAATCGCGGCCCTCGCGTTCGAACAGCCGCTCGAACTGCGGCACCAACTCGTTGTAGGCCGCCAGCACGCCCAGCGATGCATTGTTCGCCCGCGCGAACCAGCTGTCGTAGCCGGCGTAGCCCTGCCATGCACCGGCCTTCAGCGCCGCGTAGTCGGCGCGCAGCGTCGCCATGCGTTCGGCCTTCGCGGCGCGCTTGTCGGCGTCGCTGCGGCCGCTGCGGTAGATCGCATCCAGGTCATTGCGCGCCTGCATCGTCAGCGCGCGGAACTCCTGGCGCCGCTTGTCGTAGCGCTCGTATTCGTCGCGCGCCGCGGCGGTCGATTTCTCGACCAGCCAGCGCGTGCCGCCGATGCGCTCCACCGCGGTCGCGAACGATTCGTTGAACATCGTGTCGTCCTTCGCGAAGGCCACCTGGTGCGCCAGCTCGTGGAAGATCAGCCGCGCCAGCTCGCCCTCGGGCCAGCGGATGAAGGTGTTCAGCAGCGGGTCGCTGAAGAAGCCGCCCGGCAGCTTGCCCAGCGTCGAATAGGCCGGCACCGCGTAAACGCTGACCTCCAGGCCTTCGGTGCGCAGCGCATCGCCCTGCTCGTCGGCCGCCACCTGGTCGAAGTAGCCGCGGTAGCCGACGCAGCCGGTCACCGGGTAGCACCAGGTCTTCAACTGCAGGCTCAGCTCGGGCGCGGCCACCACGTTCCACACCGCGGCGCTGCGGTGCAGGTCGGCGTAGCGCCGGTAGCTCGCGTTGTCCGGCAGCTTCAGCTCGCTGACCGCGTAGTCGCGCATGCGCTGCGTCAGCTGCAGGCGCTCGCGCAACGGGTCGGAGGTGGCCGGGTCGGCGAGCCAGTCGCTGACCGGCTTGGCCTGGTTCAGCAGGCTCAGGTGGCCGCCGACCGATTGCGCCAGGTAGCGCACCGAACCGCAGCCGCTGAGCGAACCCAGCAGCACGACCACGCCCACTGCCACCCACCATCTTTTCTTCACCGAGACTCGCATCACGCGAGTCTAGGCGAGCCATGCAGGCTCAGCTCAGCCGCCGCCCATTGGCCCCCAGCACCGCCAGGCCGACATAGCGCGATGCGACGTACGGCGCCGCACCGCCGAAGCCGAGCGAAGACTCGCCCAGGTTCAGCTGCTTCAGGCCGGTCAGCGCCTGGCGCAGCTTGTCGCGCGTCACGTCGCGGCCGGCGCGGCGCAAGCCCTCGGCCACCACCATCGCGTTGGCGTAGCCTTCGAAGCTGCTGGCGCCGAAGTCATCGCGGCCGATCGCACGCATCGCCGCCTGGTAGTTGCGCACCGATTCGAGCTTCTGCGACAGCGCATCCGGAAACACCTGCGACAACGCGATGCCCTGCGACGCGGCCCCCAGCTTGGCCAGCTCCGACGAGATCACCGACACCGACAGCCCGACCATCGGCAGGCCGGCCATGCGTGCGCGCAGCTGCAGCATCAGCGCCGTGCTGGTCGTGCCGGTGGTGCCGAAGAACACCACGTTGGGCTTGGCCGCGAGCAACTGGTCGACGACCTGCGCCACGTTGGAGCCGTCCACGGCTGCCGGCACGGTCGCCACCGCCTGCAACCCGGCCGCCTGCAACGCGGCGGTCGCGTCCTTCGCGACCTCCTTGCCGAACGGGTTGTCGAGGAAGACCAGCGCGATGTCCTTCAGGCCCATCGCGACCAGTTGCTGGGTCACGCGCGTCACCTCGTCGGTGTAGCTCGCGCGCACATGGAAGACGTTGCGCTGGCCCGGCTGGCGCAGCGACGATGCCCCGGTGATCGGCCCGACATAGGGCACGCCCGCCTGCTCGATCGCCGGGATGATCGCGGCATTGTTCGCGGTGCCGATGCACGAGATCAACGCGAACGCGGTGTTGCCCTCGAGCATCTGCCTGACGTTCTCGACGGTGCGCGCCGGCACGTAGCCGTCGTCCTTCATCAGCAGGCGCAACTCGCGGCCGTGGATGCCGCCGGCCTTGTTGATCGCTGCGAAGGCCGCCGAGATGCCGGAGTTCTGGTCGCGGCCGGCGCCGGCCAGGATGCCGCTCAGCGCGGCCGAACTGCCGAGCGTGACCTGCGTGGCCCCGAGCCCCTCGTCGGCCGCGCGCGCGACCTGCACCCACGCGGCGCCGCTCGCTGCCGCCATCCCCTGCACACACGAACGCAAGAACAACCGACGCTTCATCGCAACGACTCCAGGCGAAAGCAGCCACTCTGGGGGCAGCCTCGATGGACATCTGTCCCGGGGGCGACACCGCCAAAGACATCGCTGCAAATCGTGAAGCCCGTCACCGGCCGCGCGGCCGGCCTGCGTCATTCCCGCGACACGTCCACGAGGCAGTCGTAGAAGCTCGGGGCGCGCCCCAGGTCGGTCAGCCGCTGGTGCGTCAGCTCGTTGACGTTGCTGCCACGCACCCCCAGCTTGCGCCACCAGATGCCCAGGCCGTTGACGACACCGGGCCGCGCGCGCTGGCTGACCACGGCCTTGCACCAGTACTCGCCGCGGTCGTTGAACACCCGCACCAACTCGCCGCCGGCGATGCCACGGCGCTGCGCATCGTCGGCATGGATCTCCAGCACCGGCTCGCCCTCGATGTCGCGCAGGCTCTGCACGTTGACGAAGCTGGAGTTCAGGAAATTGCGCGCCGGCGGCGAGATCATCGCGAGCGGATAGCGCTTCGCGAGCTCGGGCGTCGAACGGGCCGATTCGTAGTTCGGCACGTGGTCGGGCACGCCCCAGCCCGGCGCATCGATCGTGCAACGGCCGCTCGCGGTCGGGAAGCCGCCGTTCGCGAACGGTGCTTCCGCGATCTGCAGCTTCACCCAGTGCTTCTCGCGCAGTTCGTCGAAGTCGACGACATCGCGGCGGAAGGCCTGGCGCGCCAGCGCTTCGTCGCTGTCGCTGAAGCACGGGGCATCGAAGCCCATGCGCGCCGCGAGCTCGCGGAAGATCTGCGTGTTCGGCTTCGCCTCGCCCACCGGCGCGATCGCCGCCTCGTTGATCAGCACGTAGGTGTGGCCGTAGCTGGTGTGCACGTCCAGGTGCTCCAACTGCGTGGTGGCCGGCAGCACGTAGTCGGCGTGGTCGGCGGTGTCGGTCATGAAGTGCTCGAGCACCACCGTGAACAGGTCCTCGCGCGCGAAGCCCTTCACCACCTTCGGCGATTCGGGCGCCACCGCGACCGGGTTGCTGTTGTAGACCACCAGCGCCTCGATCTTCGGGCCGAATGCCGCCGAGCCCTCGCGCAGCAGGTCGTCGCCGATGGTGCTCATGTTGATGGTGCGCGGGCGCCGGCCGGCCAGCAGTTCGGGCCGCTGCAGCGCGGCCTTGTCGGGATGGAACCAGCCCGACGCCGACAGCAGCATGCCGCCCGCGCGCTGCCGCCACGCGCCGGTCAGGCACGGCAGGATCGCCACCAGCCGCACCGCATTGCCGCCGCCGCGCACGCGCTGCATGCCGTAGTTCAGGCGGATCGCGGCCGGCTTGGTCGTGCCGTAGTCGCGCGCCAAGCCACGCACCTCGTCGGCGCTGATGCCGCAGGTCTCGGCGGTGCGCTCGGGCGTCCAGGCCATCGCGCGCTCGCGCAGCGCCGGCCAGCCTTCGGTGTGGCGTTCGATGTAGTCAGGATCCAGCCAGTCGTTGACGACCAGCTCGCGCATCAGCCCGAGCGCGAGCGCGCCGTCGGTGCCCGGCAGCAGCGCGATGTGCTGGTGGCATTTGTCGGCCGTCTCGGTCTTGCGCGGATCGATGCAGACCAGCTTCGCGCCGTTGCGCTTCGCCGCGTTCGCGAAGGTCCAGAAATGCAGGTTCGACGCGATCGAGTTGCTGCCCCAGATCACGATCAGCTTGCTCTCGGCGAAATGCTCGACGTGCATGCCGACCTTGCCGCCATACGTTGCCATCAGCGCCTCGGCACCGGCCGACGCGCAGATCGTGCGATCGAGCAGCGAGGCGCCCAGCTGGTGGAAGAAGCGCCCGGCCATGCTCTCGCCCTGCAGCAGGCCCATCGTGCCGGCATAGCTGTACGGCACGATGGCCTCGGGCGCGCGCGACGCGATCTCGGACAGGCGCGCGGCGATGTCCGACAGCGCCTCGTCCCAGCTCACCGGCACGAACTGCCCGCTGCCCTTCGGCCCCACCCGCTTCAACGGATGCAGCACGCGATCGGGGCTGTAGGTTCGCTCGGTGTAGCGCGACACCTTGGTGCACAACGCACCATGCGTGGTCGGGTGATCGGGGTCGCCTTGGATGCGGATCGCACGATCGTTCTCAACGGTCACGCGAATGGCGCAGGTGTCTGGACAGTCATGCGGGCACGCTGCCGCAACAGTTCGGTAACTCATCGCGGAACTATTGCACATGCTTCCGGATGTATGTGCCCGCTAGGTCATGAACCGTAAGTTTTGTACCGATATCGACGGATATCCTTACGGCCCAGCAAACGGCCCGCTGAGTCGTAACAAGCTGCAACAAATTTGTCAACGGAACTTGCCCCATGAAACGTCGTGAACTTCTCAAGAGCGTCGCCGCCGGCAGCGCTGTGTTGGCGCTGCCTGCGCTGGCTCAAAGTGACCGCCGGCTCGTGCTGGGCCAGTCCGCCGCCTTCACCGGCCCGGCGGCGCAGCTGGGCATCCAGATGAACCGCGGTGCCCGCGTGTTCTTCGATGCCTTCAATGCCGCCGGTGGCGCCAACGGCCACACCATCGAGCTGAAGACGCTGGACGACGGCTACGAGCCGGACCGTTGCAAGGCCAACACCGACCGCTTCATCAAGGAAGACGTGTTCGCGCTGTTCGGCTATGTGGGAACGCCGACCTCGCTGGCCGCGCTGCCGCTGGTCAACGACAGCAAGATGCCGTTCTTCGGGCCGTTCACCGGTGCGGAGGCGCTGCGCGAGCCGTTCAGCAAATCGGTCTTCCACGTGCGGGCCTCGTACTACGACGAGACCGCGCTGATCGTGAAGAACCTGACACAGCTCGGCCTGAACAAGGTCGCGGTGTTCTACCAGAACGACGCGTACGGCAAGGCCGGCCTGGAAGGCGTGACGCGCGCACTGAAGCCGCTGACCCTCGCGCCGGTGGCGCTGGGCACGGTCGAGCGCAACACCGTCGCGGTCAGCCAGGCGGTGAAGGACATCGTCCCGAAGTTTCCCGATGCGGTGGTGCTGATCAGCGCCTACAAGTCGTGCGCCGCGTTCATCCGCGAGGCCCGCAAGGCCGGTTATGGCGGCACCTTCTACAACGTGTCGTTCGTCGGCACGCAGGCGCTGGCCGACGAGCTCGGCAAGGAAGGCCGCGGCGTGATGATCAGCCAGGTGATGCCGTTCCCGTTCTCGACCACCACGCCGATCTCGCGCGAGTACCTGGATGCGGTGGCGAAGGCCGGCGGCGACGCGACGCCGAACTACTCCAGCATGGAAGGCTACCTGGCCGCGAAGGTGTTCGCGGAAGGCCTGAAGCGCGCCGGCCGCGCGCCGTCGCGCGATGCGCTGATCGCCGGGCTGGAGTCGATCCAGAACGCGAACTTCGGCGGCTTCAATGTGCACTTCGGTGCGAAGGACCACGTCGCCTCCAGTTTTGTCGACGTGTCCATGCTGACCGAAGACGGAAAAGTCCGCCGGTAGGCCCACCCCCGAGGCGCTGCGCGCCTCCCCCTCAAGGGGGCGCCGCCAGTGGCCCGGCAAAGCCGGTTCCACGGCGTCCGCTTGATGGGCTCGGGCACGTTGTGCCGAGCTCCTCAGTTGTAGTTCCCATCGAATTGGAGTTAGTGTGAAACKTCGTCATTTCCTGAGCCTGGGTGCTGCTGCACCGGTGGCCCTGGCCTTCCCGAAGCTGGCGACCGCCGCCTCCACCAAGATCGTGCTCGGCCAGTCGGCCGCGTTCTCGGGCCCGGCCAGCGCGCTGGGCGAGCGCTTCAAGGAAGGCGCGCTGCTCGCCTTCGAGCGCGTCAATGCGCGCGGCGGCGTCAACGGCCGCACGATCGAGCTGCGCAGCGTCGATGACGGCTACGAGCCCGACCGCTGCGCCGAGAACACGCAGAAGCTGCTGAAAGACGACGTGTTCGCGCTGTTCGGCTACATCGGCACGCCCACGTCGGTCGCCGCGCTGCCGCTGGCCACCGCGGCGCGCACGCCGTTCTTCGCGCCGTTCAGCGGCGCCGAGGCCCTGCGCTCGCCGTTCAACCGCATGGCCTTCCATGTGCGTGCGTCGTACAACGACGAGACCGCCGAGATCGTCAAGCAGATCACCTCGATCGGCATGCAGCGCATCGGCGTCTTCTACCAGAACGACAGCTACGGCAAGGCCGGCCTGGACGGCATGACGGCGGCGCTGACGGCGCACAAGCTGAAGCCGGTGGGCCTGGGCACGGTCGAGCGCAACACGGTGAACGTGGCGGCCGGCGTCGGCACCATCCTGGCCGACAAACCCGATGCGATCGTGCTGATCAGCGCCTACAAGTCGTGCGCGGCGTTCATCCGCGAGGCGCGCAAGCAGGGCTTCAGTGGCAGCTTCTACAACGTCTCGTTCGTCGGCACGCAGGCGCTGGCCGCCGAGCTCGGCCAGGACGCCCGCGGCGTCGCGATCAGCCAGGTGATGCCGCTGCCGTTCAGCGCCACCGTGCCGATCTCGGCCGACTACCTGTCGGCCGGCAAGGCGCTGGGCGCGAAGTTCGAGCCCAACTACGGCGGCATCGAAGGCTTCGTCGCCGCCCGCACGATGATCGAGGGCCTGCGCGCGGCCGGCGGCAACGCAACGCCGGAGACGCTGGTGACGGCGCTGGAGAACATGCCCGAGCTGAACCTCGGCGGCTTCTTCATCGATTTCAACGACAGGTCGCATGCCGGCTCGAAGTACGTCGACATGACGATCCTGACGGCGGAAGGCAAAGTCCGGCATTGAGTCTGGTAGCCCGGATGCCAATCCGGGTGCGCGTCGGTCGGACTCTTCCCCGGATTGGCATCCGGGCTACGGCAGGCCTGTAAACTGCTTTGCTCCTTCTGAGGGAGCGCTTCCATGCAGTTGATCGAGTCCATCCTGGCCGATGCCGCGGCCGTCACGGCGATCCGACGTGACATCCACGCCCACCCCGAACTCTGCTTCGAGGAGAAGCGCACCGCGGATGTGATCGCGAAGGCGCTCACCGACTGGGGCATTCCGATCCACCGTGGGCTCGGCACCACCGGGGTCGTCGGCATCGTCAAGGGCACCGCAGGCACGAGTGACCGGGCCGTCGGCCTGCGCGCCGACATCGACGCGCTGCCGATGACCGAGAAGAACACCTTCGCGCACGCCAGCACCACGCCGGGCAAGATGCATGCGTGCGGCCACGACGGCCACACCGCGATGCTGCTGGCGGCTGCCAAGCACCTCTCGAAGAACCGCCATTTCGACGGTACCGTCTACCTGATCTTCCAGCCCGCCGAAGAAGGCGGCGGCGGCGCACGCGAGATGATCAAGGACGGCATCTTCAAGCAGTTCCCGATGGAGGCGGTGTTCGGCGCCCACAACTGGCCCGGCATGAAGGTCGGCCAGTTCGCACTGAAGAACGGCCCGTGCTTCGCGTCGAGCAACGAGTTCCGCATCGTGATCCGCGGCAAGGGCTCGCATGCCGCGATGCCGCACAACGGCATCGACCCGGTGCCGATCGCCTGCCAGCTGGTGCAGGGCTTCCAGACCATCATCACGCGCAACAAGCGGCCGATCGATGCCGGCGTGATCTCGGTGACGATGATCCATGCCGGCGAGGCCACCAACGTGGTACCCGACAGCGTCGAGATCCAGGGCACGGTGCGCACCTTCACGCTCGAGGTGCTCGACCTGATCGAGAAGCGCATGAAGGAGGTGAGCGAGAGCCTGTGCGCCGCGTTCGATGCGAGCTGCGAGTTCGAGTTCACCCGCAACTACCCGCCCACCATCAACCACCCGGCGGAGACCGAGTTCGTGCGCGGCGTGATGGCCGACGTGGTCGGGCCCGAGAACGTGCAGGAGTTCGAGCCGACGATGGGCGCCGAGGACTTCAGCTACTTCCTGCTCGAGAAGCCCGGCTGCTATTTCCTGATCGGCAACGGCGACGGCAGCCACCGCATCGGCGGCCACGGCATGGGCCCGTGCATGCTGCACAACCCGAGCTACGACTTCAACGACGACCTGATTCCGCTCGGCGCCACCTTGTGGGTGCGCCTGGCCGAACAATGGCTCTCGCAGCCGCGGCGCTGAGGCCGGCACGATGAACACCGAAGCGTTGTTCGCGCAGACCTACGCCGAGGCGCGCGGCAAGTTCCTGGCCGCCGCCGAAGCGGCCAAGCTCGACGTCGAGACCCATGTGCACCCGCTGCTCGGCCGCGACGGCGAGACGCTCGCGATGGACGTGGTGCGCGACGGCCCGGCCGATGCGAGCCGGCTGCTGATCATCAGCAGCGCCTGCCACGGCGTCGAGGGCTTCTGCGGCTCGGGCATCCAGGTCGGGCTGCTCGGCGATGCGGCGTGGCGTGCATCGGCGCACGCGGCCGGCGTGGCGGTGCTCTACATCCACGCGCTGAACCCCTACGGCTTCTCGTGGTGGCGCCGCACGACGCACGAGAACGTCGACCTGAACCGCAACTTCCACGATTTCAGCCGGCCGCTGCCGGCCAACCCGGGCTACGACGAACTGGCCGGGCTGCTGGTGCCGCCGATGTGGCCGCCGTCGCCCGAGGTGATGATGCGCGTCGGCCAGTTCGTGCAGCAGCGCGGCATGGAGGCGTTGCAGGCAGCCGTCTCGGGCGGCCAGTACGACCACCCCGAGGGCCTGTTCTACGGCGGGCGCAACCCGACCTGGAGCCACGTCACGCTGCGCCATGTGTTGCAGCAGCACGGGCGGCGTGCTGCACGGCTCGGCTGGATCGACCTGCACACCGGGCTCGGGCCGACCGGCGTCGGCGAGCGCATCTTCGCGTGCCGCGACGATGCGGCAGCGTTGCAGCGGGCCCGCGCCTGGTGGGGCGACGGCATCACGTCGATCTACGACGGCAGCTCCAGCTCGCCGCTGCTGACCGGGCTGATGTGGTCGGCCGCCTACGACGAATGCCCGCAGGCCGAGTACACCGGCATCGCGCTCGAGTACGGGACGCTGCCGATCATGCAGATGATCGAGGCGTTGCGGGCCGACCAGTGGGTCGAGAACCACCCCGAGGCGCCGGCCGACCAGCGCGCGCAGATCAAGCAGCAGACGCGCGACGCGTTCTACGTCGACACGCCGCAGTGGAAGCAGCAGGTGTGGGAGCAGGCGCGCGATGCGGCGGGGGCGGCGGTGCGGGGACTGGCAGCGGGTTTGGTCCGGAACTGATCGATCCAGGTCGGCGGACGCGGCGACGAATCGGGCCTGCCGGCCTATCGTGGCATCCTCCCGCCACGAAAGCCCGCCATGCTCCAGCTCCGCCCCACCTGCGAACACTGCAACACCGCGCTGCCGCCGGAATCGATCGATGCGCGCATCTGCAGCTTCGAATGCACCTTCTGCGCGAACTGCGTCGACAACGTGCTCGGCAACGTCTGCCCGAATTGCGGCGGCGGCTTCGTGCCGCGCCCGGTGCGGCCGGTGAACGACTGGAAGGGCAGCAACCACCTGGCCCGCTACCCCGCCGAGACCATGGTGAAGCACCGCCCGGTCGACCCCGCCACGCAGGCCGCGTTGCGTGAACGCCTGCGCGGCGTGCCACCCGAACAGCGATGACCCGCGTCGACATCGCGATCGTCGTGCCGCCGCGCACGCTGCTGCTCGATGTCGCCGGGCCGGCCGAGGCCTTCCGGCTGGCCGATACGCACCTCGCGGACCAGGGCCGGCCAGAACGCTTCCGGCTGCGCTTCGTCGGGCCGCAGGCGCAGGCCGCGAGTTCGGTCGGGCTGCAGGTCGCCGGGCTCGAACCGCTGCCCGACCGCTTCGCCGCGCCGACCTGGCTGATGGTGGTCGGCCAGCCCGCCGCCGCCCTCGGCCGGCCCGATGCGGCGACGCTGGCCACCGTCGACTGGCTGCGCCGCGACATCGGCCCGCTGCTGCAACCGGGCGAGGACCACCGCCTCGTCGGCGTCTGCACTGGCACGCTGCTGCTGGCCCGCGCCGGCCTGCTCGGCGGGCGGCGCTGCACCACGCACCATGCGTTCATCGAGATGCTGCGCCGCCTCGCGCCCGAAGCGCAAGTGGTCGACAACCGCGTGTTCGTGCTCGACGGCGCGCTCGCCACCAGCGCCGGCGTGACGGCCGGCATCGACCTCGCGCTGCACCTGATCGCGCTGGCCTGCGRCGATGCGCTGGCCGCGCGGGTCGCGAAGGACATGGTGGTCTACCTGCGCCGCACGCAGAACGACCCCGAGCTGTCGCCGCTGCTCGCGCACCGGCACCACATCCACCCGGCGTTGCACCGCGCGCAGGATGCGGTGTGCGAGCGGCCTGGCGACGACTGGACGCTCGGCACGCTTGCCGACGCCGCGCATGTGACGACACGCCACCTGCTGCGGCTGTTCGCCGAGCATGCGGCGGTGTCGCCGATGACCTATGTGGAGAAGATCCGCCTCGAGCGGGCGCGCCAGGCCCTGTCGGGCGGCGCGAGCGTCACGCGGGCCGCGGAGCACGCGGGGTTCGCGTCGGACCTGCAGTTGCGCCGGGCGTGGGGGCGGCACCTCGAAGGCACGCCCCGCGCCGCCCGGCGGTGAATCAGGCGCGCCGTTCGGTGCGAACGAGGCTCGCGTTCGCCGCCAGCTGATCACGCAGCCGCACGATGGTCTGCGGCTCGCTCAGCAGGCGCATCCGGTCGGCCTTGCTCAGGCGCTCGGTGTCCTGGTCGGCCAGCAGGCCCTTCACCAGCAGGCGACGCGCCTTGCCACGGCTGCCCCAGCCCGTATTGCGCGGGCCCATCGCACCGCGCACCACGTCGAACAGCCACGGGTCGTTCAACGCATCGCGGAACTGACGCAGCGGCGCTGCGCGGCGCGCATGGGCCCAGGCCCGGCGCAGCACGGTCGGTGCCGAATGCTCTTCCGGCGTCAGCAGCAGCTTGTTCGCGAGCAGGCGCTGGCCGAGGCCGGAACGGCTCGTCAGCACCACCAGCGGCACCGCCAGCAACAGCGGCAGGCCCATCGGCGCCAGCCACAGCGTGGCCTGCGGCTGCACCCACAGCACCAGCGCCGACAGCAAGGCCACGCCACCGCTGATGAACATGAAGCGGCGCGCCGCATCGGCCCAGCCGATGTCGCTCGCTTCCCGCGGCGGCGATTTCCAGTCCAGCTTCAGGCCGGTCAGCGCGACGATCACGAACAGCGTGTGCGCCATCATCCGCACCGGCGCCTGCAGCACCGAGAGTCCGCCTTCCAGCAGCGCGCCCTGGATCAACGCGGCGGTGCCGCCATAGCGGTGCTGCTGCTTCGTCATCACGATCGCGGCCACGCCCATCACGCGCGGCATCGCCAGCATCACCGCGGTGGCGAACCACAGCAGCGCCATCTCGACCGGCAGCTCGCGCGCCGCGCCGAACACCGGGTGCCCGCCGAACATCCACAGCCCCGCGCCCAGCAGCACGAAGGCCAGCCACAGCGGTGCCGACAGGTAGGCGAGCGCGCCGGTCAGCAGCATCGCGCGGTGCACGCCGTGCAGGCCGGGCTCGGCGATCAGGCGGGCGTTCTGCAGGTTGCCCTGGCACCAGCGGCGGTCGCGCTGCAGCTCTTCCAGCAGGTTCGGCGGCTGCTGCTCGTAGCTGCCGTGCAGGTCGTGCACCAGCCACACGTGGTAGCCGGCCCGGCGCATCAGCGCGGCCTCGACGAAATCGTGCGACAGGATCTCGCCGCTCAGGCCGCCATGGCCCTTCAGCGGCGCGAGGCCGCAGTGCTTCATGAACGGCTCGACGCGGATGATCGCGTTGTGGCCCCAGTAGTGCGATTCGCCCAGCTGCCAGTACTGCATGCCGGCGGTGAACAGCCGGCCCGCGACGCGGCCCGAGAACTGTTGCGAGCGTGCATGCACCGTGTCGAGACCGCAGGCCTGCGGCGCGGTCTGCAGGATGCCGGCGTTAGGGTTGGCTTCCATCAGCCGCACCAGCTTCACGAGGCAGTCGCCGCTCATCACGCTGTCGGCATCCAGCACCACCATGTAGCGATAGTCGCGGCCGAAGCGGCGGCAGAAATCCGCCACGTTGCCGGCCTTGCGCTTGGTGCGGATGGTGCGCCAGCGGTAGTAGATGCGATCGGCCAGCCCGCTCTCGGCGCGCAGTTCGGCCCAGGCGGCCAGCTCGGCAGCGCGGATCTCGGGGTCGTTGGTGTCCGACAGCACGTAGACGTCGAACAGGCTCGACGCGCCGGTCGCGGCCAGCGACTCGACGGTCGCGCGCAGGCCGGCAAACACGGTGGAGACCTGCTCGTTGCAGATCGGCATGATGATCGCGGTGCGCGCGCCCTTGTGGATCGGCTCGTTGCCGACCGAGGCCGCCGACATCGCATGCCGGTCGCCGCGCCACAGCACCCAGAAGCCCATCATCGCGGTGAAGAAGCCCGCCGACACCCAGGCGAACAGCAGCGCGTACAGGCCGATCTGCAGGTTGCGCAGCCAGGCGCTCTCGTGCTGCGGCAGCACGGTGGCCAGCAGCGCGGTGGCACCGGCGGCCGACAACGCGACCAGGCCGAGCAGCACGCGGCGGCGCGCCTTGGCAGCCAGCTCCCAGGCTTCGGGGGCCGCCGGCGGCTCAGCCGCGACGGCGCGTGCGCCGGGTTGAACGAGGCGCCCCAGGCCGGCCAGCGAGCCGACCAGCAGGTCGCCCAGGCTGCGCGTGAAACCACGCCACGGCTGAGCCACCATCGAGCCGCGGTTCATGCGCGGCATGCTGGCGCCCGGTGCGGATCGGTCGGCGCTCACTCGGGTTGAATGATCGTGGTCCATGTTTCGGTCAAGGCGTTGTCGCCGGTTTGGAGAAAGGCTCGCAGCTCGGCGGGTTGCGAGAGCTGGAGGCGGTTGACGCGCACGGTCATGCGCCAGGTGCCGGTCGCCGGGTTGCGATAGGCGTTGCGTTCGACGATCTTTGCGTTGCTGCCGGCGCTGACGACGGCCTTCACCGTCGCATCGGCCGGCAGTGCCCGCAGTGCGGGGCCGTCGAAGTCGACGACGTACTGCACCTCGCGCGGATCCAGCACCGTCTTGCGGTCGACGAAACCGTGGCCGCGCCGGGTCTGCACCGTCCAGCCGGCCGGCGGGCGCTGCTGGCGCTCGCCTTGCCACTGCATGCGGTAAGAGAAATCGATCGGCTGGCCCGGCGCCGGCACGCTGTCCGGCACCCAGTAGGCGACGACGTTGTCGTCAGTCTCGTCCGGCGTGTGCAGCTGCAGCAGCTCGACACGGCCCGGGCCCCACTTGCCTTGCGGCGTGACCCACACGCTCGGGCGATGCTCGTACTGCGCCTCGGTGTCTTCGTAGCTGGTGTAGGCGTGGTCGCGCTGCATCAGGCCGAAGCCCTTCAGCTCGGCCATCGAGAACGAGGTCACCAGCGTGCGGTTCGGGTTGACCAGCGGGCGCCACAGCCATTCGCCGCCGCCCTTGCCGTCGCCCGTGGCCAGCATCAGGCCGTCGGAGTCGTGCACCTCGGGGCGGAAGTCGCCGGCCTTCGGCTGGTTCTCGCCGTGCGCGAACATGCTGGTCAGCGGCGTCAAGCCGAGCGTCGCGACACCGGCGCGCAGGAACAGGCGGGCCTGCACGTCGATGGCTGTTTCTTCCCCGGGGCGCAGCGTGATGCGGTACGCCCCGGTCGCGCGCGGCGAATCGAGCAGTGCGTGGATCACCAGCGTGGTCGCCTGCGGCGCCGGGCGCTCGATCCAGAACTCGCTGAAGCGCGGGAACTCCTCGCCGCTGCCGCCGACGGTGTCGATGCCCAGCCCGCGCGCCGACATGCCGTAGTGCTGGCCCTTGCCGAGTGCGCGCAGGTAGCTCGCACCGAGGAAGACGACCAGCTCGTCCTTGTAGGCCGGGTTGTTCAGCGCGTAGTGCACGCGGAAGCCGGCAAAACCGAGGTCGCCCCAGCCCTTCTGCGTCAGCTTGTTCTTGCCGTAGTCGAAGTCGTTGCGGTCGAACGCGATGTGGTTGACGCGGCCATCCGGCGCGATCTCGTTGATCGACACCGGCTGCGTCTGGAACTTGCCGAGGTGGAAGAAGGCCAGCTCGAACGGCAGGTTCTCGCGGTGCCACAACGCCTTCTGCGGGTTGAAGCGAATGTCGCGGTACTGGTCGTAGTCGAGGTTCTTCAGCTCATCGGGCAGCTTGACCGTGACCGGCGCGTAGGCGCGGGTGGCCGCCTGGCGGGCACGCTCGGCGACATCGTCGAAGCCGAAGGCATGGGCCTGGTGGGCCAGGCCGGCGAGGCTGAGCAGCAGCAGCGCGCGCACCCCTGTCGCGGATCGGCGAATGGCGGGGGCGAAGAACGCGGGGAGACGGCGGGCAACGGACAAAACGAGGTTCCTGTCTGGCAAAACAAGGCCGTGAAAACGGCTGCGATGCCATGACAGCGCAACGCGCGTGCCAGCAGAAAAAGTCGTTTGCTATCAACGACTTGCCGCGAGTAACAAAGGGTTTGCCCGTATCTGACGCTCAAACGGTCGTCCGGACCGGTGTTTTTGTCGCCATGCAGCGACAGCGCAACCCAGCGTCTTCGCCAAGTGCCTGTCGCGCAACGACTTTTTGGCTGTCACCGGATGGCGACAGCCGCTGTCGCACTGGGCTCAGCGATCGCGCACCAGCGTCCCGACCGGTGCGGCGGCGTCACCGAGCATGAACACCGTGTAGACCTTGGTCGCCTGCAGGTTGGCCTCGTCGTTGAGGAACAAGCGCGCGGCCGAGGCCGGCGAAGTCACTTCCAGCCGGATCGGGTTGCCGACCACGAGGCTCGCGCTCACCGACGCCTGGCCGAACGGGATGTCGCTCGCGACCAGGCCGTAGTCGGCGGTCAGCGTCGCGTTGCCGCCCAGGCCGTTCACGCCGTGCACCAGGCGCAGCTTCGCGTTGCCGGCGCCGGCCGGCTTGTTGTTGTCCTGCAGCACGAAGGCGCTCGGCGCGGCCGCCGTGCCCAGCACCATCAGCGTCACGTCGGCACCGGGTTGCGCGGTGAACGCCGGCAGCGCGATGGCGGTCCCACCATTCACGCGCAGTTCGCCGGTCACCGCACCGGCCGGCATCGTCGTGTACGGCACGATCGCCGGCGACGTGATGCCGCTCGCCAGCGCGACGCCGTTCGCCTGCACCGAGACCGCGCCACCGGCCGCCACGCCCGCCACCACGCGCACGCGGGCCAGCGTGTTCTTCTGCGCCACCGCTTCGGCGCGCTGGTTCAGCAGCAGGCCGTGCACCAGCACGCCGCCCGGCGTGGCGGTGGCCACCAGCGTGACGATCTGCTGGTCGGCCAAGGTCACCGACGGCAGGTCCAGCCGCACGTCGGCCTTGTTGCCGGCGCCCGTCACGACGATGCGCCACGCGCCCTTCACGAACTCCTTGTAGACGCTCAGCGTGTCAGTCGGGATCGCGGAAAGCGCCGCGCTCTGGTCGGCCAGGCTGGCATCGGCCGGGAACACGTAGAGGTCGAGCGCGCCGGCCTCGACCGCGCCGTTGAACAGGCGCAGCTTCGCCTGGCCCGCTGCCGGCGCCGCTTCGGCGTCGTTCAGGTACATCGCGCGCAGCGAGGTCTCGGTGCTGTAGGCCACCAGCGTGTGGTTGCCGTTCCCGGCCACCGTGCGGCTCACGCTCACGGCGGTGGAGGCCGAGCCGCTGCGCTTCAGCGCCATCGTCACCGTGCCGGCGCCGATCTCCGGCGAGTACGCGCCGGCGGTGAACGACGCGGTGTCCTTGGTCTGCAGCACATCGTTGGCGTAGAAATCGAGCGCCGCGTAGTCGGTCGTCGCGTTGACCAGGCGCACCCGGCCGGTCCCGCCGCCGTCGTCGCCGGAGCCACCGCCGCAGCCGGGCAGCGCCACGGCGGCCACCAGTGTTGCAAGCAGGGTCGCTGCCGCCATGGCCCGGCGGGTGAAGAAGGTGTTCATCGAAGCTTTTCCAGTGAATGTGCAAATGTGCAATTAGCACATTCACTGTAGATTCCATGACACACGATGACAAGCCCCGGGAAACCGGGGATTGCGAAAGCGTGATCAAATGTGCATGTTGCACATTGAAGCCATGACGACGCCGGACGACACCGAGGCCGCCTTCCAGCAGGCGCTCGAGCGGTTGCTGCTGCCGCTGGCGCAGCTGTGTCTCGACCGGGGCCACGGCTTCCCGCTGCTGGCCGAGGCGCTGAAGCGATCGCTGGTCGCCGCCGCGCGCGAGGCGCATTCCGGCGCGCAGGCGAGCCGCGACATCAGCCGCATCAGCACCACCACCGGCCTGACGCGCCGCGAGGTGACGCGCATCACGCACGCCCCGCCGGCCGAGGTGCCCGCGCGCAGCTCGCCGGCCACCCAGGTCTTCACGAAGTGGATGGGCAGCCGGCGCCTGCAGGACAAGGACGGCCGGCCGAAGGCGCTGCCGCGCCAGGGCAAGGCGCCAAGCTTCGAGGAGCTGGCGCGCTCGGTGACGCGCGACGTGCACCCGCGCAGCCTGCTCGAGGAGCTGTGCCGGCTCGGCCTCGCGAGCTTCGACCCGGTGACCGACACCGTGACACTGGAGCGCGATTCCTTCGTGCCGAGCGCCGACCAGTCGCGCCTGCTCGGCTTCGTCGGCCACAACGTCGGCGACCACCTGGCGGCCGCGGTCGCCAACCTCGCGGCCGGCAGCGCCGGCGAGAAGCCGCCCCACTTCGAGCAGGCGCTGTTCGCCGACGGCCTCAGTGCCGACTCGGTCGCGCAGCTGCGCGGGCTGGTCACCGAGCAATGGCGCGGGCTGATGGCCGCCCTGGTGCCGCAGCTCACCGACATGATCGACGCCGACGAGCGCGCGCACCAGGCCGGCGACCCGCCGCTGCGCCGGGCGCGCATCGGCCTGTACACCTTCCATGCCGACGCGCCCGCGGCGGCAGCCCCTTCACCCGACGAGCCCGACCCATCGTGAACAACCGCCCCTCGAGCCACTCGCGCCGCCGCCGCCTGACCGCGGGGCTCCTGGCCGCCGCGCTGCTGATCACCCACCTGGCCGGTTGCGGCGGCGGCGTCGACAGCGGCGGCACCGGCATCATCGCGTCCGGCCCGATCAGCGGGCTCGGCTCGATCTTCGTCAACGACGTGCGCTTCGACGACGACAGCGCCGAGATCCGCGACGAGCAGGGCGCGCTGCTCACGAAGGACCAGCTGAAGCTCGGCATGACGGTGATCGTCGAGGGCGGCACGCTCGACACCAGCGGCACGCAGGCCACCTCGACGGCGCTGGCGATCCGCGTCGTCAGCGACCTGGTCGGCCCGGTGGCATCGGTCGATGCGGTCGGCGGCAGCTTCGTCGTGCTCGGCCAGACGGTGATCGTCGGCGCGCGCACGCTGTACGACGGCAGCCTGACCGGCGGCTTCAGCGCGCTGGTGCCGGGCATGACGGTGCAGGTGTATTCGCAGTACGACCCGCTGACGCGCCAGTACGCGGCCACGCGGGTCGAGCAACTGCCCGATGCGTCGTTCTACAAGATCCGCGGCGTGGTCGCGGCGCGCGATCCGCAGGCCCCGAGCCTGACACTGGGCAGCGAGGTGATCGGTGTCGGCAGCGTGGCCGGCAACGCGGTGCCGCCGGCGGACATCGGCGATTTCCTCAGCGTGCGGCTGCTGCCGGACAACGCGCAACTGGCCGCCACCTCGGTGCGCACCGCCGACCTGATGCTCGCCGACCACCCGGTGGCGCGCGTCGAGGGCACGGTGACCGAGATCGTCAGCTCGCGCAGCTTCAAGGTGAACGGCATCGCGGTGGACGCCGTCGGTGCGCACTTCGATGGCGACGAGGCCAAGGTGGTGCTGGGCGCGCGCGTCGGCGTGTTCGGCGCCACACTGGCCGGCACGCTGGTGGCGGCGCGCGTCATCGTGCACGACGACAGCGTGCCGGCGATCGCGAGCTTCGCGCTGGTCGGCGCGGTGCAGGAGCTCGATGCGGCGGCGCGCAGCTTCCGGATCCGCAACACGCCGGTGGTGTTCGACGATGGCACCACGTTCAGCGGCGGGGTGGCAGCCGACCTGGTGGACGGCCGGCGCGCCACCGTGACCGGCGTGCCGTCGCTGGACGGCACGCGGATCGTCGCGACRCAGGTCACGTTCGGGACGCCCTGACGCCCCTCCGTTCGCCCTGAGCCTGTCGAAGGGTCGGGCTGAGCCTGTCGAAGCCCCTGCAGATGACAGATTTGTCATCTGCACGTCAGCCAGCGGCCCGGGCCTCGTCACTAAACTCCCGGGAATGCGCGTCCTGATCATCGAAGACGAACCGAAAACCGCCGACTACCTGCGCCGCGGGCTGACCGAGCAAGGCCACGTCGTCGACGTCGAGCACAACGGCATCGACGGCCGCCACGCGGCGCTGGAGGGCCGGCACGACGTGATCGTGCTGGATGCGATGCTGCCCGGCATCGACGGCTTCGAGATACTGCGCGACGTGCGCCGCGTGAAGCAGGTGGCGATCATCATGCTGACCGCGCGCGACGGCATCGAGGACCGCGTGCGCGGCCTGCAGGACGGCGCCGACGACTACCTGGTCAAGCCGTTCTCGTTCCTCGAACTGAGCGCGCGGCTGCATGCCCTCTCGCGCCGCAGCCGGCAGACCGAGCCGACCACCATCACGATCGGCGACATGGTGCTCGACCTGCTGGGCCGCAAGGTGCAGCGCGGCGGCGACCGCATCGACCTGACCGCCAAGGAGTTCTCGCTGCTGACCACGCTGGCGCGCCGGCCGGGCCAGGTGCTGTCGCGCACCGAGATCGCCGAGCTGGTGTGGGACATCCACTTCGACAGCAACACCAACGTCGTCGAGGTCGCGGTGAAGCGGCTGCGCGCCAAGCTCGACGGCCCCTACCCGCTCAAGCTGCTGCACACGATGCGCGGCATGGGCTACGTGCTCGAGGCGCGCGCGGCGGAGGGCACGGCATGACGCGCCGGCTCGCCGTGCGGCTCACGCTGATGTTCGCGGGCTGCGCCGCGGTGGTGTTCCTGGTCGGCGGCTGGGCGCTGCACCGCATGCTGAACGGCGGGATGATGGAGCAGGTGCGCGGCGAGATGCGGCTGCGCGCCGGCTGGGCCGAATCGATCGTGCTGCGCGTCCAGGACGAATCGCAGTGGCGGCTGTGGCTCACGCCGAAGTTCAACACGCTGGAGATGGAGCGCAGCGACGTGCGGCTGTGGGTCATCAGCGACGTCTCGACCTTCCGCTACGGCCCGCGGCGCGCCGACATCGAGGCGCTGGCGATGGCCGGCGGCTTCGGCGAGCTGGAGGAACCCGGCCACCCCTGCAAGCTGCTGACCTGGACCCGCCACCTGCCCGCCGACGGCGACCGGCCGGCGGTGACGCTGGTGCTCGTGAAGGACCCGCTGCGCTTCCTGCAGACGCTGGAGGACTTCCGCTTCGCGCTGATCGGGCTGGGCGCGGTCGGCGTGCTGGCGGTGGCCTTCCTCGGCTACGGCATCGCCCGCGTGGGGCTGCGGCCGCTGCAGCGGCTGAGCCGGCAGGCGCAGGCACTCGACCCGAACCACCAGGAGCAGCGGCTCGACCTGCAGCCGATGCCCGCCGAGCTGTGCGACCTGACCGCCTCGTTCAACGGCGCGCTGGCGCGGCTGGAGACTGCCTACCAGCAGCTGGAGGCCTTCAATGCCGACGTGGCGCACGAGCTGCGCACGCCGCTCACCAACCTGATCGGCCAGACCCAGGTGATGCTGACGCGCGAGCGCAGCGCCGGCGAGCTGGAGGAGGTGTTGCGCTCCAACCTCGAGGAGATGGAGCGGCTGAAGGGCATCGTCAACGACATGCTGTTCCTCGCGCGCGCCGACCAGGGCGCGGCCGCGTCGCGCCATGCCGACACCTCGATCGCCGACGAGGTGCACAAGGTGGCCGACTACCTCGATGCGCTGCTCGACGAGCGCGGCGTGCGCATCCGCGTGCAGGGCGACGAGCGCGGCTGCGTCGAGACGGCGCTGCTGCGGCGCGCGCTCGGCAACCTGCTGCAGAACGCGATCGAGCATTCGAAGCACGGCGACGAGATCGTCGTCGAGATCGCGCGCCTGCTCGACGCGCCGGAGCAGATCCGCGTGGCGGTCAGCAACCCCGGCGGCCCGATCGACGAGCAGCACCTCACGCACCTGTTCGACCGCTTCTACCGCGTCGACAGCGCGCGCCGCAATCCGGGTGGCAACCACGGGCTGGGCCTCGCGATCGTCAAGGCGATCGCGCTGATGCACCGCGGCTCGGTGTTCGCGCGCTCGCAGGCCGGGCGCAACACCTTCGGGTTCACGCTGACGGCCACATGACCGCCACCTGACAAAAACGTCATCTGCGCGACAGGGTCCTGTGCGGGGCCGATTTCTAAGATGCCTTCACTCCCAACCCATTCGTGAAAGGTACCGAGATCATGAAAGCAACCCTCGCACTGAGCATCGCCGCCCTGGGCCTCACCGTGCTGTCGCAAGCCGCGCGCGCCGACACCGACACCGCCGCCGATCGGGCCTACAACACGCCGTCGACGCTGACGCGCGCCGAAGTGCAGGCCGACCTGGCGCTGTGGCAGCGTGCCGGCCTGGAAGCCGCCGCCGGCCGCGAAAGCTTCGACCCGACGCGTCCCGACATCGCCAGCCGCCTGGCGCAGTACAAGCAATGGCGCAGCGGCGCGGAATACCGCACCGAACTGGCCCGCCTGCAGGACAAGTCGATGACGGCGCAAGCCCCGTCGGCCCGCACGGCCAACTGAGCTCCGCCCACCGGGCCGCGCTGTTCGTCAGGCCGCGAGGCTTGGCACCGGGCGGCAGGCCGAGGCCAGCGCGACCAGGTTCGGGTCGCGCTGCCTCGCCCGCAGGTAGTTGAGCCCGATGCGCTGGCGCACCTGGTAGCGCGACTGCAGCGGGATCAGTTCCACCTTGCCGCCGAGCACGTCGCGCACGCGGCCCGGCAGCAGCGTGCAGCCGAGGCCCCCGCCGACCAGGTTGATCAGCGTGAAGATGTCGCCGACCTCCATCGCGAGCTTCGGCACGAAACCGGCGTTGCGGAACGCGGCGTCGAAGCCGTCGCGCGTGACGAAGCCTTTGCGCAGCGTGATGAGGCGCTCATTGGCGCAGGCTTGCAGGTCGACCGCGCCGAGGCGGGCATGGCGCGAGCCGATCGGCGCCGCGAAATACATCGGGTCTTCGAACAGCGCGAGCGATTCGATGTCCGGCTCGGCCGGCGGGATCGCCATCAGCGCGGCATCCGTGGTGCCCGCGCGCAGTTGCGCAAGCAGCTCGGCATTCGAGCCCATCACCAGTTCGGCCTGCAAGTCCGGGCGCAGTTGCCGCATGTCGGCGACGAGCCGCGGCACTGTCTCGACCCCCAGCGAAAAGAGCGAGCCGATGCGGATGCGTGCGCCTGACCAGCCACCGGCCGCCCGCGCGGCCTGCACGCCGTCGTCGATCAGCTTCAGCGCGCTGCGCGCCGCATCGGCCAGCACGCGGGCCGCCTCGGTGGGCAGCAGATCACGGCCCTCGTGGCGGAACAGCGCGCAGTCGAGCGCGTCTTCCAGCGAGTGCAGCGCGCGGTGCACGCTGACCGTGCTCACATCCAGTTGCTCGGCGGCGCGCCGCAGGTTGCTGCTCTCCATGTAGGCGAGCAGCATCTCCAGCTTGCGCAGCGTGATCTCTTCCATCAGTGCCATGGCACGGTCCTCCCTGTGTTTTCGATGGATGCTAGCGGCGGCGACCCGCCGAGGTTGCTACGCAATGTTCCGTTCGTTGCAAGGCGCGCGCGGTGTGGGCCGCGGCGGCGCAAAGACGCCCTCGCAGTGCGGTGGGTAGACGAAAACGGGCAGGTTCAGCAGGTCGTCGGTCCAGCCTGTCCGGTTGCGGGCACGCAGGTGCGGTCGGCGGCCGCGGGAGCGCTCGACGGCCACCTCGCGACGGCGACAGGAGATCGGGTCGATGAAGTAGAGGCGCTGCGCGCCGGCTTCGATCAGCTCGATGGCGGCGGCCACGGGCAGCTGCCACATCAGCGAGCCGACGCGGGTGAACATCAGGCCGACGTGGGTGATCGCGCGGTGCGTGGGGTGGGAATGCCCTCCTCGTGCAAGCCCTCGGCGTCGTTCTGAAGGAACGTCGCCAGGAGCTGGGCATGACGCAGGAGGACCTGGCCGGCGAGGCGGAACTGGACCGCGCGTTCATCACGATGATGTGGTGCAGCGATCCGACAACCTCGCCCTTCCAAGCGTTACACCTCGCCGGTCAACACACCAGCCACCCGAGCCGTTGGATGTCCCATCAACGACTCCGGATGCGCCCATGCACCCCGTCACCCGAATCCTGTCGCGGCTCGCCGCCGCGGCCTGCCTGGCCTTCGCCCTCACCGCCTGCGGTGGCGGTGGCGACGACGGCAGCGTCACGTTCGACATCGGCGTCATCGTCGCGGGCCAGCCGCTCAGCAGCGGGTACATCCACTCCGGCTCGTCGCAGAGCATCTCGGTCTGGGCCGGTGATTCGCTGCAGCTCGATGCCAGCGAGCCGGTCGTGTGGTCGCTGCAGGTCGCGGGCACCTCGGTCAGCGGCAGCGGCACCACGGTGTACTACGGCGGCATCGGCGTCACCATCGACACGATCAGCGCATCACGCATCCTCGTCGACACCTTCGACACCAGTGCCTTCAGCACGCCGGTCGCACTGACCTTCACCGCAACCTCCACCTACGACGCAGCCGTCGTGGCCACGGTGACGGTGTACGTCTACTACTGAGCAAGCTCACCGACACCTGATCGTCGAGGCCCCGCGCTCAGGTCACCATCAGCGACGTCGTCCCCGACTGCCCCGGCTGGTACAGCCGCAGGCGCACGTGGTACGTGCGGCCCTTGAAGAGCTTGTACGTGATGCTCGCGTTGCGGTCTTCGCCGCTGTCGTCGTCGGCGGCCAGGAAGCTCGGCTTGCCGCCGATCTCCTCGAACAGCGCGAGCAAGGTGTCGGTCGCGCCCTTGGTCGCGATGGTGTACTTGCGCGACACCGTCGGCTTGAAGGTGCAATCGATCTGCTGGCCGGCCGCCAGGTCGGCAGCGATCGACTGGAACGGCTGCAGCACCGTCGGCACCGGCGCATTGCCGGGGTACCACTTCACGACCCAGGCCTTGTCGGCACTCGACAGCGTGCCCGGCGGCACCAGGCCCTCCAGGTCGTACTTCTGCGGCTCGTCGATCAGGCCGGGCTCGAACTCGTACTCCATGATCGAATCGGGATCCCAGGCCGAGCCCTGCACCTGCTGCGTGTCGAGCTTCTCGAGGATGTTGTGGAAGGTCGTCGCGCGCGACCAGTTGTTCGGCGGTGCCGCCAGCGAGGCATACACCGCTTCCTCGTGCCACCTGATCCCGGCGAACGGGTTCTGGTGTTCGTGCTCCATGCCGAACACGTGGCCGAGCTCATGCAATGCCGTGCCCCTGCCGTACGGCGTCGTGAGGTCCCAGCCGTAGACGGTGGTCGGCTCGGTGAGCGGGATCTTCAGGACGTCGCGGCCCACCGCCGATGCGGAAATGCCGTCGGCCAGCGAGTAGCCGATGCGCACCTCCGCCTCGCTCAGCGAATCGACCTCGACGAACTCCAGGCCGATGCCGACCGCCTTCCAGGTGTCGAAGGCGGGACGCACCGCATCGGCCTGCGACTTCGGCACCGCATAGTGCGACCCGCCGCTGAAGAAGCAATAGTGCAGCACCGTGCGGTTCGCCCACTTCGAGCGACCGGACAGGATCGCCGCGGCACGCCGCGGATCGGCCATCACCGCATCGGACAACTTCGGCCTGGGCCGCGGCGGCGTGCTGCACAAGGGCTTGGCCATCGGCTTGCCGTGAGACGTCGATCCACCACCATGACTGCTGCGTGACGTGCCCATGCGAATCTCCTGGATGCTGCCGGTAGGAGCCTCCACAGATTAGTCAGCACACGCCTGCACTTCCATCATCAACCGAGAGGAGCGAGCGACCGTCGGTCGGGCGCCGGCCACGCCGCTGCGCAGTTGGTGACGCGCTTCACGCCGTGTGCCGCTTGTCGATCAAGCCGCAGGCCGAAACGGCCGATATGTCCGCAGCCCCCGTCCATTCCCGGACGCGGGCACCTGTGCACACAAGGGAAGCGGCGATGACACGGATCAGGCAGTTGTTGATCGGCACCGCCATCGGCGTGCTGGCCGCGTGCGGCGGCTCGGGTGGGGGTGGCAGCGGCAGCACCACGACCGCGATGACCGGCAACTCGATCGGCAACGCACCCGCGACGAGCACCGTGTCGGGCGTGGTGGCCGACAAGCACGGCGTGGCGATCCAGGGCGTGCTGGTCACCGTGTTCCATCACAACGACCACACGACCCGCACCGCCACCACCGGCGTCGACGGCCGCTATGCGATCACCGGGCTGAGCGCCGGCGTCAATGCGGACTACGCGGTCTACGCGCAGCAGGCCGGGCTCGCCTTCTACCCGTCGATCGGCGACGCGGCCGGCTCGGTCACGAAGATGGATTTCAACGGGCTCTACCGCACCGTGATCCGCTTCGCGACACTGCCGACGCACGATGTCGCGAACGCGGACTTCACAGCCTCGCGCGCGGGCGACCGGATGGCGAGCCTGCCGCGCACCGGGCAGTCAACGAGCTTCGCGGCCGGCGATGACGGCGCGCTCGCGCATGGCGTCGCGTGGCCCGGCACCCGGTTCATCGACAACGCCGACGGCACCGTCACCGATGCGCTGACCGGCCTGGTGTGGCTGAAGAACGCCGGCTGCTTCAACGCGACCGACTGGCCGACCGCACTCGCCGCGGCCGCGCAACTGGCCAGCGGCGCCTGCGGCCTGAGCGACGGCTCGGCCGCAGGGCAATGGCGCATGCCGAACGCGAACGAGCTGGAGAGCCTGGTCGACGTGTCGCAGGCCGGCCCGGCGGTGGCGAGCGGCCATCCGTTCACCGGCATCGCCGTTGCCAACGCGTACTGGAGCTCGACCACCTACATGGCGTTGACGAGCAGCGCGATGGCCATCCGCTTCAGCGACGGGCGCTGGATCAACGGCGCGAATGCAGCCGATGGCGGCATGAGCAACGTGAAGGCCGGTTCGGTGAACTCGCTGTGGGCGGTGCGCTCCGGCGCCGCCGGCGCCGTGCAGCTGCTGGCCACCGGCGTGTACGCCGGCATCGGCGGCGGCTCGTTCGGCACCGCCGACGACGCCGCCCTGCAGGCCGGCGCGCCCCTCACCTCGCCGCGCTTCATCGACAACGGCGACGGCACGCTGGCCGACACGGTGACGGGCCTCACCTGGCTGAAGAAGGCCGATTGCATCCAGCAGCCCTGGTCGGGCGCACTGGCGGCGGTGAACGCGCTCGCGAGCGGCCAATGCGGCCTCGCCGACGGATCGGTCGCCGGACAGTGGCGCCTGCCCAACCGCGCCGAGATGCTGAGCCTGTCGGACCGCGCGCCGACCTTCCCGCAGGCCTCGTACCTGAATGGCCAGTACCAGGCCGGCTCGGCGGTCACCGGCCCCGCGGTGTTCGACAACTTCATCGTCTCGGATTACTACTGGTCGTCGACCACGAGCGCCGCCGACAGCAGCGAAGCCTGGGCCGTCTACAGCTGCGACTTCGGCGTGTACAACGTCGCGAAGTCCGAGCTGCGCTACGCACTCGCCGTGAGGTAGTGCCCCGATATAGTCCTCTGCTGTACGCAGCAGACAGGAAGGACGCGGGGCATGCGCCGATTCGAGCTGGTCGAGGGAACATCGAGCAAGTTCTGGGAGGTGGCCGTGGCCGGCAGCGACGTGACGGTGCGCTTCGGCCGCATCGGCACCAACGGCCAGACCAAGACCAAATCGTTCGCGAGCGCCGCGGCAGCGCAGACCGAGCACGATGCGCTGGTGAAGGAGAAGACCGGCAAGGGCTATCGCGAGGCCGGCGTGGCCGCGGGGGCGACGCTGGCAGCGGTCGCGGCAGCCGCTGCGGCGCCTGCGGCACCGAAGGCCGCCGTGGCAGCGACACTCCCCGTCGCGCCGCCACCGGCCGCGGCACCCAAGGCCCCGCCGCCTGCAGCCGCCCCCACCGCAGATGCCGCGCCGATCGAGTGGCCGCACGGCGGCTTCGAGTGGAACGATGCCTTGCGCAGCGACGTGCCGGTGGTACGCGGTGTCCATGCGCCGACACCGATCGACGGCCACGTGCTGCTGGCCTCGCCCTTCAGCGTTTACGAGACCCAGTACTCCCACGGCAAGCAGGAGTTCGCCGAACTCGCAACGCGCCTGAACCGCCCCTGGTCGCCGTGGAGCGCCGCCACCTTCGCCGAGAAGACCCAGGCCGCGCAGCTGGCGCAGGCCGATCCGGATGCCTGGCTGGAGCTTTGTGCGCAGAGCCTGCACGCCAACGTCCTGCACCAGGGCGACCACTACGGCAACCACGGCCTGCACTGGAGCACCTACGTCGGCATCGCGCTGCACGGCGTGCCGTTCATGCTCGAGATCGCGCTCGACCTCGCGCGCGGCGTGCACCCTCACGAGTACACGCTGAGCCGCGTCATCCAGTCGCAGTTCCAGGCGCTGCGCAACGTGATCGCCGCGGCCGACGAGGCCGAACACGATGCGGCCGTCGCCACGCTGGAGCGCCAGGCCGGCTCGACGCCGCTCGACCGGCTGCTGCGTGCCGTGCTGTGCCCGCATCGCACCGACTGGGCCCTCGCCGCGATGGCCGACGCTCCTGGCAGCGACTGGCCCTTCCTGCGCGACTGCGTGGTGCCGGCCGACGCGATGCGGCGCTATCTGAAGCCGGTCGCGCCGTACTTCTACGCGCTGAAAGACGCCCTGCTGCTGCAGATCCGCCTGCACGGCGTCGATGCCTTCGAGCTGCTCGCCGACCTGCTGCGCCGAGCCAGCGACCGCGACAACAGTGAGAAATACATCGCGCTGGTGCTGCGCATGCGCGTGCCGCAGAGCATCGCGCTGTTGACTGAGTTGATCGAGCGCAAGGAGGCACGCGCCGCGCTCGACAAGCTGGCTGAGCGCTACCCGGCCGCCACACTGCAGTGCGTGATCGGCCATGCTCTCGCCACGCGCTCTCGGCTCGCCGAAGGTTGGGCGGTGCGGCTCGCGCTGAGAGAACCCGCCGCGCTGGCGCAGGCCCTGCCCACGCTGGCCGACGGCGAGCGCGAGCGCTTCCAGGCGCTGCTCGATGCGCTGCAGAGCGCCGAGGCCGCGCCCGAGCAGTTGCCGCCGCTGCTGCGCGAGCCGCCGTGGTTGCGCAAGGCGCGCGCCACGGATCTGCCAACGCTCGACATCGTGGCCCGCACGACGCCCGATCGCATCGAATGGACCGCCGATGAACGCAAGCGGCATGCCTCCCTCCAGGTCAATCCCTGGTACACCAAGCAGTTGCCGAGCCCGACCGCGCATGCGATGACCGAGATGCAGATCACGGCGGAAGGCCAGGCGCGCGTGATGGCCGGCCAGCCGCTGCTGCCCGAGGACTTCAAGATCACGAAGCAGTACTTCTACGGCCAGGCGCCCGGCCTCTTGCTGCTGTTCCCCGAGCCCGCCGCACTCGCGCTGTGGAACAGCTACCCATCGAAGCATTGGTATTCGTACAGCGATGTCGATGCGCCGATTCGCGCCATCCTCGCCCGCCACGGCGAGGCCGCGGTGCCGGGCTTCGTCGGCTACGTGCAGTCGTATCCGGAAGGCGGGCTGTCGCTCGCGATCGACGTCGACAGCGCGCAGCTCGTGCCGATTGCCCTGCATGCGCTGCGCAACCTGAAGAAGGCCAAGGCGCAGGCCATCGCGTGGCTGCGCGCGCACGCCGACACCGCGCTGACACAGGCTCTGCCGCTCGCCTTCGGCAAGGACCGCACGGCACGCGAGAACGCACAGTTCGGCCTGCGCTGGCTGATGGCCAACGGCTTCGAGGCGCAGGCCCGCAAGATCGCCGAGTCGTACGACACGACGGAAGGCACCCCGATGCAGCAGGCACTGCAAGCCCTGCTCGACGCCGACCCGCTGCTGGTGCTGCCGGCGCGCATGCCGAAGCTGCCGGTGTTCTTCGTCGCGCCTGCGCTGCGCCGCCCGCTGCTGCGCGACGGCGGCGAGGCCTTGCCGACCAGCGCCATCGAGCACATCGGTTCGATGCTCGCGATCAGCCGGCTCGAGGCGCCCTACCCCGGCCTCGCGATCGTCAAGGAGCTCTGCACGCCGGCCTCGCTGGCCGAGTTCGCCTGGGACCTGTTCGAGGCCTGGATCGCCGCCGGCGCGCCGAGCAAGGACGGCTGGGCCTTCGCCGCGCTCGGCCTGCTGGGCGATGACGAGACCGCGCGCCGGCTCGCGCCGCGCATCCGCGAGTGGCCCGGCGAATCGGCGCACCAGCGTGCGGTCACCGGGCTGGACCTGCTGGCCGCGATCGGCAGCGATGTCGCGCTGATGCACCTGAACGGCATCGCCGGCAAGGTCAAGTTCAAGGCGCTGCAGGACCGCGCGAAGGAGAAGATCGCCGCGGTGGCCGAGGTGCGCGGCTTCACCGCCGCCGAGCTGGCCGACCGGCTGGTGCCCGACCTGGGGCTCGACGAGCACGGCGCGCTGGCGCTCGATTTCGGGCCGCGCCGCTTCTTCGTCGGCTTCGACGAGACGCTGAAGCCGTTCGTGAAGGATGCGCAGGGCGTGCGCCTGAAAGACCTGCCGAAGCCGATCAAGAGCGACGACGCCGCGCTGGCCGAGGCGGCAACCGATCGCTTCAAGCAGCTGAAGAAGGACGCCAAGGCCATCGCCAGCCTGCAGGTGACGCGGCTCGAGATGAGCATGGTCGAGCGGCGCCGCTGGACGGCGGTCGATTTCAAGCTGTTCTTCCTCGATCACCCGCTGATGCGCCACCTGGCGGCGCGCGTGGTGTGGGGCGTGTACGAAGCCCGCGAGGGCGATCCGGCCGGCATGCTGGCCAGCGCCTTCCGCGTCGCTGAGGACTGGACGCTCGCCGACGGCGACGACGTGCAGACCACGCTGCCCGACGAGGCCAACGTCGGCATCGTCCACGTGCTGGAGATGCCGGCAGCGATGCAGGCCGCGTTCGGCCAGGTGTTCGCCGACTACGAGATCCTGCAGCCGTTCAAGCAGCTCGGCCGCGAGACCTACCGGCTCACGCCCGACGAGTTGCAAGGCACCGAGCTGAAGCGCTTCGAGCAGAAGACAGTGGCCACCGGCAGCGTGATGGGCCTGGTCAACCGCGGCTGGGAGCGTGGTGCCGCGCAGGACGGCGGCTGGGTCGGCTGGTTCACGAAGCGCGTGGCCGGCGGGCTGGAGGTCGAGCTCGAACTCGACCCCGGCACCGTGATCGGCGGCCTGAGCTACGAGCCGAAGCAGCGCATCCCGAAGATCGTGCTGCGCGAGGCCGGCACCTGGGCCCAGCAAGGCCATGTGAAATTCGAGCGGCTCGACCCGATCATCGCGAGCGAGGTGCTGCGCGACGCCGACCTGCTGGCGCCGCTGCCATGAAGAAGGCACCCCTCGGCTTGGTCTGGCCCACCGGCGGCTTCCAGTGGACGCCCGAGTGGCTGGCGCTGTTGCCGGTGATGCGCGGCGTTCACCTGCCTTCATCCGCACCGTCGGCCCCGCAGAGCCCTGCCGCCGCGCTGGAAGCCGCGTTGGGAAACCCGCTGCCCCAGGCCCACGCGGAGTGGTTCGCGCGCTTCGAGCCGCTGCGTGACGCGGTCGCTTGCGCCGACGAGGCCGCGTACGAAGCCGCGCTCGCGGTGGCGCAGCGCGGCAGAACGGGTTCTTCGCCGGCCGCCCGTGCCTGCGCCTTCGTCTTCCCGCACCTCGGCGAGTGGACGGCCGAATGGCTGGCCGCGCACGGCAAGGAGCCCTGGGGGCATGCGGTGCTGTGCTGGTCCGCGATGCAGCCGGCCGACTTTCTCGCGCATGCCGCGGCACACCCCTGGCTCGATCACGCCACGTTGACGAAGGGCGTGCTGCTGCAGTTGAAGCTGCATGGCGAGGCAGCGCTGGAGGTGCTGGCGTGGTTCATCCGCACGCGCCTGAGCTCGCGCGATCCCAAGATCGGGACGCAGGCCCTCAAGCTCGCGGCGCAGATGAAGGTGCCCGGCCTGCTGCCGCTGCTCGCGGCGCAATCGGACCACAAGAAGGTGCGCGACGCGCTGGAGAAGCTGGCGAAGACCCATCCGGTGGCGGTGCTGTTCACGGTGATCCGCCAGGCGATGGCCGGGCGCAGCCGGGCCGCCGAGACCTGGGCCTTGCGGTTGGCGCATGAGTGGCCGGAGGCCTTGCCTGCGGCGCTCGATGCGCTGGAGCCGGCGCTGCGCACCCGCTTCGAGGGCGCGGTGGCGGCGCTGAATCCGGTGGAAGCGCCCGACGAGGCCGTGCCGCCGATCCTGCGCGAACCACCGTGGCTGCGCGCCGATCGGCCGGGGCAGTTGCCGGTGCTGGAGGTTGCTGCCATCGCGACGCCCGAGGCGCTGGCATGGCGGCAGGATCTGCTGGAGCGCCTGAAGTCCGCGCCGCGCCAGTTGAACCCCCAACGCGATGCACACGGCTTTCCAGCCGAGCTGAAGCTCACCGATGCGGGCGCGCAGCGCCTGCTGGCGGGCCAGCCGCTGCAGGACGGCGACACCTCGGCGACCTATGCCTCGATGTCGCTGCTGTTCGACGCGCCGCAGGCCGCGCAGCTCACGCTGTGGAACAGCTTCCCGCCCGAGCGCTGGATGCTCAGCCCCTGGAGCCTCGACGCCGAACAGGTGCTGGCCCGCCTCGGCGTGGCAGCGATCCCCGGCATGGTCGCGGTGCTGTCGACCCACCAGGGCAAGGGCCCGCGCATCGCGCTGCTGATGGACACGCCGCTGCTGGTGCCGCGCATGGCGAAGCTGCTGCGGCAAGCGCGTGTGCACCGCAGCGCCGCCGCCGAGTGGATCGCGAAGTTCCCCCGCACGGTGTTGTCGCATGCGCTGCCCGCGGCGTTCTCGGCGCAGCACAGCGCGGAGCGCGACGACGCGCGCTACACGTTGCGCTGGATGGCGGAGCAGGCAGGCGGGCGCACCGCGCTGCTCGAAGCCGCTGCAGCCTATGGCGAGGCGATGACCCAGGCCGCCACCGCGCTGCTCGCCACCGACCCGCTGGACATCCTGCCGGGCGAGATGCCGCCGGTGCCGGCCTTCTGCGAGGTGGCCACGATGCGCCGCCCGCACCTGCTCGCCGGCGGCGCACTCAGCGTTGCCGCCACCGGGCACCTGGTGCGCATGCTGATGATCGGCCAGCCCGATGCGCCCTACCCTGGCGTCGCGCTCGTGCAGGCCGCGTGCACACCCGCGAGCCTGGCCGAGTTCGCCTGGGACCTCCATGAGGCTTGGGCCGGCGCCGGCGCACCCAGCAAGGACGGCTGGGCCTTCCGCACGCTGGGCCTGCTGGGCAACGACGAGACGGCCCGCCGCCTGATCCCGCGCATCAACGACTGGGCGAGCGCGCCAGGCACCCGCGGCCGCGCCGAATCCGCGCTCGACCTGCTGGCCGCCATCGGCACCGACGTGGCATTGATGCTGCTGAACACGCAGGCCACCAAGGGCCGGCACAAGCGCGTGCAGTTGCGCGCCGCCGGGATGATCGCGACGGTGGCCGATGCGCGCGGGCTCACGCTCGATGAACTCGGCGACCGGCTGGCGCCGACGCTCGGCCTCGACGAACCCGATGCGGCGATCTTCGATTTCGGCTCGCGCAAGTTCTCCCTCAGCTTCGACGAAAGCCTGAAGCCCGTCGTGCGCGACGCACGCAGCCTGCGACTGAAAGACCTGCCCAAGCCGCTGAAGGGCGACGACGCCACGCTCGCCGGCCCGGCGGCCGAGCGTTTCAAGCAGTTGAAGAAGGACGTGCGCGCCATCGCCAGCCTGGAGATCACGCGGCTGGAGCGCGCGATGCGCAACGCCCGTCGCTGGCCGCTGCCCGAGTTCCGGCGCTTCTTCCTCGCCCATCCGCTGATGCGCCACCTGGCGACGCGCCTGGCCTGGGCCACCTACGACGGCGGCACGCTGCGCCAGCCTTTCCGCGTGGCCGAGGACTGGACGCTCGCGGATGCGGCGGACGAACAGCTCGCGCTGCCCGAGGCCGCGCAGATCGGCATCCTGCACGTGCTCGAACTCGACGCGTCGGTGAAGGCGCAGCTCGGCCAGCTGTTCGGCGACTACGAGATCCTGCAGCCGTTCAAGCAGCTGCAGCGCGAGACCTACGCGCTGACGCCGCATGAGAAGCAGCAGCGCACGGTCAAGCGCTTCGAGAACCGCGATGTCGCGACCGGCGCCGTGATCGGCCTCGACCAGAAGGGCTGGGAGCGCGGCGGCGCGGAAGACGGCGGCATGGTCCGCGAGTACGCGCGCGACGCGCCCGGCGGCCTGCGCATCACGCTGCGCTTCAGCCCCGGCATCTTCGTCGCCGGCGGCGTGCTGGAGGCGCGCCAGTCGCTCGAGTGGCTCACGCTCGCGCGCCGCTCGGCCGAAGGCACCGTCGAAGCGCTATCGTTCGACGCACTCGACCCGGTGTCCGCCAGCGAGATGCTGCGCGACATCGACCTGCTGAACCCTGCCCTTTCACAGCCTCAGCCATGACCGACCGCACCACCGCCATCCGCAGCCAGCGCCCGCCCGCCGAGCTGCTCTACGCCGACGAGCTGGCCCAGCTCGCGAAGCACGACAGCGGCCCGGTGCCGCCAGGCTGGCGCCTGTCGATGAAGGCGGTGATGCGCTTCATCGGCGGCGCGCCGGGAATCCGCCGCAAGATCGTCTGCGCGCCCAGCCTGCTCGAGCGCGCGATGGTCACGCTGGCGTCGAACCGTGCGCTGCTGCTGGTCGGCGAGCCGGGCACCGCGAAGAGCCTGCTGTCGGAGCTGCTCGCGGCGGCCATCAGCGGCACCAGCACGCTGACCATCCAGGGCAGCGCCGCCACCACCGAGGACCAGATCAAGTACGGCTGGAACTACGCGCTGCTGCTCAACGACGGCCCGAGCCCGCGCGCGCTGGTGCCGTCGCCGCTGTACCGCGCGCTGCGCGACGGCCGCATCGTGCGCTTCGAGGAGATCACCCGCTGCCCGCCCGAGGTGCAGGACGGCCTGCTGTCGATCCTCTCCGAGCGGTTGCTGATGGTGCCGGAGCTCGCCGACGACAACGCGGTGTTCGCCGCGCAGGGCTTCAACCTGATCGCCACCGCCAACACCCGCGACCGCGGCGTCAACGAGATGTCGGCCGCGCTGAAGCGGCGCTTCGCGTTCGAGACGGTGTTCCCGATCGCCGACTACGACGAAGAGCTCGCGCTGGTGCGCGCCGAGCTGGCGCGGCTGCTGGCGCAGGACCAGATCGCGGTGCAGCCGTCCGACGACGTGCTGGAGGTGCTGGTCACCACGTTCCGCGAATTGCGCACCGGGCTCGACAAGGACGGCAATGCCGGCGAGCGGCTGTCGACCGTCGTCAGCACCGCCGAGGCGGTCAGCGTCGCGCATGCGGTCGCGCTGCGCGGCCACTACCTGCGCGGCGATGCCGGCCAGCCGGCCGACATCGTCGAGGCGCTGGCCGGCGCCGCCGCGAAGGACAACGCCGACGACCTGAAGAAGATCCGCCGCTACATCGAGCAGCGCGCCAGCCGCCGCAAGGGCGAGCACTGGCAGGCCTTCCACGCGGCGCGGCACCTGCTGCCGGAATGATGCCGACCGGCCCCGTCCGCGTGGTCGGCGTGCGCCACCACAGCCCCGCCTGCGCGCGGCTGGTGGCGCAGGTCATCGCGCAGGAGCGGCCGCAGGCCGTGCTGATCGAAGGCCCGAGCGATTTCAACCCGCGCCTCGGCGAGCTGCTGCTCGACCATGAACTGCCGCTCGCGCTGTACAGCTATGCCAACGAAGACGGGCAGGCGGCGCAGTGCTGGTTCCCGCTGCTCGACCATTCGCCGGAGTGGGTGGCGCTGCGCGAAGGCCGGGCAGTGGGCGCGGCGCTGCGCTTCATGGACCTGCCGCACTGGCGCTACCGCGCGCTGCCCGATGCGCAGCGCCGCACCGCCGGGCGGCGCAATGCCCGCTCGCGCTACRCGCAGGTGGTCGACCACCTGTGCCGCCGCTTCGGCTGTGACAGTGACGACGCGCTGTGGGATCACCTGTTCGAATCGCAGCCCGCCGACGCGTCGCCGGACGAGCTGTCGCGCAAGCTCGACCTGTACTTCGCCGAGCTGCGCGGCGACGAGGCCGGCACCCCGCAGGACCAGGCGCGCGAGGCCCACATGGCGCAGTGGATCGCGTGGGCGGCCGCCAACTTCGAGCGCGTGCTGGTGGTGTGCGGCGGCTGGCACAAGCCGGCGCTGGAGCGGACCCTTCGACAGGCTCAGGGCGAACGGGGGGGCGAGCCCGAGGTGCCGCAACCCGCCGATGACCGCGCCGCCGGCTGCTACCTGGTGCCGTTCGAGTTCCGCCAGGTCGATGCGCTCGGCGGCTATGCCGCGGGGCTGCCGTCGCCGATGTACTACCAGTGGGTGTGGCAGCACGGGCTGCGGCCGGCCGGCGACCGCGCGGTCGCGACGATGGTGGCGCGGCTGCGCCGTGCGCAGGTGCCGCTGTCGACCGCCGACCTGCTGGCCTTCGAGCGCAGCGCCGCCGCGCTGGCCGCGTTGCGCGGGCACGCGGTGCCGCTGCGCGTCGACCTGCTCGATGCACTGCAATCGGCCGTCGTCAAGGAGGCGCTGGAGGTACCGGCCCCGTGGAGCAACGACCGCCGCCTCGGCGCGCACCACCACCCGGTGCTGCGCGAGGCCCTGCTCGCGCTGACCGGCGACGGTGCCGGCCGCCTGCATGGCGACACGCCGCTGCCGCCCTTGCTGCACGACGTGCGGCAACGGCTGGCCGCGCTCAACCTGCAGATCGAACGCACCGCCCACCAGCTCGTGCTCGACCGCCGCCGCGCCGAGGACACCCCGCGCGCGCACCTGCTGTGGCAACTGCGCTGCCTGCAGGTCAGCGGCGTGCAGCTGGTCGAGACGAAGGCACCGCGTGCCGCGCGCGGCCTGGCCCGCGAGCTGGCCTACGAGGAGCACTGGCGGCTGCAGCAGACCGAGCGCTGGTACCCCGACCTGATCGAGGCCGCGATGCATGGCGCGACGCTCGAGGCCGCGGCACGCCAGGCACTGCTGCGCCAGGTGGCCGATGCGCAGGGAGACGCCACGGTGCTGGCGCAGTGCCTGATGCAGGCGATCCGCGCCGGCCTGCTCGACATGGGCCACGAGCTCGCGCAGCAATTGCGCGAAGGGATCGGCAGCAGCCACGACCACGGCGCGCTCGCGCGTGCCGCGCAGTCGCTGGCCGCGATCGTCGAGGCCGGCTTCTGGGGCGACGACCCGCGCGCGCTGCTCGAAGACACGCTGGCGCTGATGGCCGGCCAGCTGCTGTGGCTGCTCGAAGGCCGCGACGGCGCCGGCAGCCCGCAGCTGCTGGAGGCCGACGTGCACGCGGCTGCCGTGTTCGACACGCTGCTGCGGCTGCACCTGCCCGCGCTCGACGGCGGCTTCGTGCGGCAGACGATGGCCCGCCTCGCGCGCAGCCCCTCGAAGCCGCCGGCACTGCGCGGCGCGGCGCTCGGTGTCGCGTTCCAGCACGACGCGCTGGTGGATGACGCCAGGGCCGACGGCGCGCAGGCCGCGCGCGACGAGGTGATCGCGATCACACGTGCGATGCCGCCGCGCGACGCGCTCGGCGATTTCCTCTACGGCCTGTTCTCGTGCGCGCGGGCGCTGGCGAGCGAGAGCGACGGCATCGTGCGCGCCATCCATGCGGCGCTCGACGGCATGGGCGTCGAGGATTTCCTGGTCGCGCTGCCGGCGCTGCGCTCGGCGCTCGGCTGGTTTCCGCCGCGCGAGCGCGGCGCGCTGGCGGCCCACGTCGCGCGGCTGCTCGGCCTCGACGCCGGCCAGCGGCAGCGCCTGCTGAGGCTGCACGACGGCACCGAGGCACTGCTCGATGCGCGCCGCGTCGAGGCGCAGGCGATGGCCTGGGCGAACCAGATCGGGCTGCTGACATGAGGCGGGCCGAGCGCCGGGCCGCTCCCAAGCCGGCCCGCATCCCCTCGGGGGATCGATCGATGTACTCATCGAGCGAGGGGTTGTCATGACGAAGCCGCTGCCCGAACTCGACGCCGCCGAGCGCTGGCGCCTGCTGCTCGGCGAGGCCGCCGACGCGAGCCTCGGCGCGGCCGGCGGCCACGCGGCCGCGATGGACCGCTCGCTCGCGTGGCTGTACGGCCGCGACGACCCGTCGCAGGACGGCCGGCACGCCGACGACGCGCTCGACCGCCACGGCGGCAGCGAAGCCTCGCAGCTGACGGTGCCGGAGTGGATCAACGGCATCCACGAGCTGTTCCCGAAGGAGACGATCGAACGCCTGGAGCGCGACGCAATCGAGCGCTACGGCATCGACGAGGTGGTGACCAACCTCGACGTGCTGGAGCGCGCGACGCCGAACCCGGCGCTGCTGCAGGCGGTGCTGCGCACCAAGCACCTGATGAATCCGCAGGTGCTGGCGATGGCGCGCAAGCTGGTCGACAAGGTGGTGCGCGAGCTGGTCGAGAAGCTCGCGAAGCAGGTGCAGCGCGCCTTCAGCGGCGCGCGCAAGCCGCAGCAGCTGAGCCTGCAGGGGGCAGTCAGCCAGTTCGCCGCGCGCGAGACGCTGAAGCGCAACCTGCGCCACTACGATGTGCAGCGCGGCCGGCTCGTGATCCAGCGGCCGCTGTTCCACGTCAACACGCGGCGCGTGCTGGAGCCCTGGCAGGTCTTCCTGCTGGTCGACCAGAGCGGCAGCATGCTGAACTCGGTGATCCATTCGGCGGTGACGGCCGCCTGCCTGTGGGGCCTGCCGGGCATCAAGACGCACCTGATCGCGTTCGACACCGAGGTGGTCGACCTGAGCGACAGCGTCACCGACCCGGTCGAGGTGCTGATGGGCGTGCAGCTCGGCGGCGGCACCTTCATCGGCAAGGCGGTGGGCTACGCGGCAGAGCGCATCAGCGTGCCGCGGCGCGCGGTGGTCGTGATCGTCAGCGACTTCTACGAGGGCATGCCGGAGCACGTGCTGATCGGCCACGTGCGCGCGCTGGTGGCGCAGGGCAGCACCGTGCTCGGGCTGGCCGCGCTCGACGAGCGGGCCGACCCGGTCTACGACAAGGAGCTGGCCGGCCGGCTGGTGGAGGCCGGCGCGCAGGTCGGCGCGATGACGCCGGGGCAGCTCGCCGCCTGGCTCGCGGAGAAGCTGAAGTGAGCGCGGTGGGGGCGATCGTCCGCGACGACCTGCTGCACCTGTCGCCCGAGGCGCTGTCGCATGCGGCGAATGCCGGCATCGTCAAGCGTGCGGTGCGCGAGTTGGCCGGCGGCTACCGGCCGCGGCTGTCGGTGGACGCGCAGGGGCTGCTGGAGGCGGTGTTCGACGATGGCGTGTCGTGCCGCTGGCCGGCGGGCGTGGCGATCCAGGATGCGCGCTGCAGCTGCAACGCGGCCGGCGTGTGCCGGCACCGCGTGATCGCGGCGCTGGCGTACCGCGAATCGGCTTCGGCACAGGCGGAACAGGCGGCCGCGCCGCTGCCGGTCGCAGCACCCGTGGCCGATGCCGACGATGCGGCGCTGGCCCGCGTCGTGCCGGCCACGCTGCTGACGCAGGCCGGCCTGCTGCGCGATGCCGGCATCAGCATCGAGGTGCGGCAGCGCGGCGGCGGCGACCCGTGCGACACCGCGCGGCTGCCGAGCGCGACCGTGCGCTACTGGGGCGGTGCCGCACTCGAGACCGCGCGCTGCGACTGCGTGCGCGCGGCGGCCTGCGAGCACGTCGCGCTGGGCGTGTGGGCGTTCCGCGCCGCACGCGAACAGGATGCAGCGGCACCGCAGCTCACGGTGCGGCTGGGCTCGGCAGGCCAGGCTCACGCGGTCGAGCGCGCGCCGTTCGAGCAGCTGGTGGAGGCGATCGCGCGGCACGGCGTGTCGCAAGGCGCCGATGCATGGATGCAAGGCCTGTCGACCGCACGCATCGCCGCGACCGAAGCGGCCTGGCTGTCGCTGCTGCTCGCCGACCTGGAGACCTGGGGCGAGGGCTACGCGAAGCGCCGCGCGCTGTACGACGCCGCGCAGGGCGTCGACCTGCTGGCCGAGCTGGGCCTGCGGCAGGCCGCGGGCGGCCTGCCTGGCCATGCCGGCGCCGTGCTGGGCATCGGCCAGGCGGGAGAGACCGCGCTGGACCGGGTCAGGCTGATGTGCCTGGGCGCGCGCACGCAGCGCGACGGCGAGGCGCGCCGCACCACCCTCGTGATGGCCGACATCGACACCGGCACGCGCCTGGTGCTGGCGCATGCGTGGCAGGTGCCCGAGGCGCGGCGTGCCGACGAGGCCGCGATCCGCGCCGCCGAACGGCTCGCGCCTGGCGTGCTGCTGGAGGCGCTGGCGCG